>JBKJQX010000106.1:0-6164 GCA_046594875.1 Vicinamibacterales bacterium | reverse complement strand
CGCGGTGAGCGATGCCTGTATTTCGCCTTCGAGGAGTCACCAAGCCAGATCGTCAGAAACCTGCGCTCCATCGGGATCAACCTGGAGCCCTGGATCACGAAGGGGCTGCTGCAGTTTCATGCGGTACGCGCCACCTACGGCGGCATCGAAGAAACGCTGCTCGTCACCCACAAACACATCATCAGTTTTCAGCCCAGCGTCGTCGTGGTCGATCCCATTACCAACCTGCTGACGGTCAGCACCATGAACGAGGTGCGATCGATGCTCACGCGGCTGATCGACTTCCTGAAGACGCAACAGATCACGGCGATGTTCACCAGCCTGACGGCTGTCGGTGGCGATTTGGAGGCCAATGAGGCCGATGTCTCTTCGCTGATGGACACCTGGCTGCTGCTCAAGACGGTGGAGGTCGCTGGGGAACGCAACCGCTCGTTGTACGTGCTGAAGTCGCGGGGCATGGAACACTCCAACCAGATTCGGGAATTTGTTCTCACGAACGACGGACTGCGCCTGCTCGACGTGTACCTCGGTCCTGATGGCATGTTGACGGGGTCCGCCCGCCTGTCACAGGAAGTGCGCGAAGATGCCGTCAGCACGTTGCGCAGGCAGAAACTGGACGGCCGTGGGCGTGAACTGAACCGCAGGCGCCAGATCTTCGAGGCCCGCCTGACGGTGTTGAAGGCCGAATTCGAGGTCGATGAAGAGGCCATCCACCAGAGCATCGCCGAGTCGAAACTGCAGGAGGCGGAAGCGAAGGAGGGCCGGGGCAAGATGGTGCGCAGCCGGGAAGCAGACGCCACCGTGTACACGAAGGTCAGGCGCGCTCCCGCAGCGCGACGGCGGTAAGTCATGGCAAGGAAGAAGATGGCGCAAAAGCCGGCCTTCAAGCTGCGGCTGTTTGTTGCCGGTGAGACGCCGAAGTCCACTCGCGCCCTTGCCAACCTCAAGGTCCTGTGTGAACAGCACCTGAAGGGTCGATACACCATCGAAGTCATCGATCTCCTGGAGTCGCCTCACCTGGCGCGCGGGAACCAGATCGTCGCGATCCCGACCCTCGAGATCAAACTCCCGAAAGAAGTCCGGAAAATTATTGGCGACCTCTCCGACACCGATCGGGTGCTGGTGGGGCTCGCACTGCAACAGGTCGTGTGAATTCCATGCACGCACATTCCCATTCAAAGCAGGCCCCGTACGTCCTGCACCTGTACGTCAATCCGTCCGCAGCGACGTCGCAGTTGGCGGTGAAGAACCTGAAGCGGGTCTGCGACGAACACCTGAAGGGCCGGTACGACCTGAAGGTCATCAACATCCACACTCAGATCGAGCAGGCGCGAACGCACCAGATCGTCGCCGTGCCCACGCTCATCAAGCGGTGTCCCGCCCCGGTGAATCGGCTGGTGGGCGACATGTCCAACGTTGACGGCGTGTTGCGAGGACTGGACCTTTCGCCTGTGAGAACCCTGAGTGCTGAGCGCTGAAAAAATCGCCGTGACCGGGCGCGGCGCGGTGCCCCAAGTGGTGTTGCCGAAGGTGTCGGCGGCGATCGCCGACGGTCCGTTTCTGGACTGGGAACTCCTGCTGGCGGGAACCACCGAGGGCAAAAGCCTTCTGGAGTACCGGGTGAGCCGTACCCTTTTCATGCAGGGGCAACCGGCTGACTGTCTGTTGTTTGTCCTGCGGGGCAAGGTCAGGCTGTCCGTCGGGTCGAAGGAAGGCAAGGAGGCGATCGTGGCCACGCTGGGGCCCGGCGAGTTCCTTGGCGAGGGGTGCCTGGTCGGGCAGTCGGTGCGCATGTGCACGGCGACCAGCATCGGCGGCTGCACGCTCATGCGCGTGGACCGTCAGGCCATGGCGGCGCGGCTTCGTGACGGCCAACTCGCGGGTGTGTTCATCACGCAGTTGCTGGCGCGCCTCGTGCGTTACGAAGCCGACCTGGCCGACCAGATGGTCAACTCGAGTGAGAAGCGGCTGGCACGCATGCTGCTGCTCTTGTCGCACTTTGGCCCGAAGAGCGTGTCTGAAACCGTGGCGCCCGGCGTCAGCCAGGAACACCTGGCGCAAATGGTGGGCACGACACGATCGCGTATCAACTACTTCATGAACAAGTTCAGGAAGCTCGGCTACGTGACATACACGAGCAAGGCCGGGCTCACGGTGCATCGCAGCCTCCGCACGTTCACGCTGCGCGACTAACCCAGGCCCTAGCCTCAACCCCCGAACGTCACCGTCATCGCGGTGTAGCCGTCGGAATTCGCGCCGGTGGCCGGGAACGTGACGGTGATCGCCCGGTCGGCGTCGGCGCCAGGCGCGCGCACACGGAACACATAACTTCGCCCCGCGATGCCCTCCATCGACACTGAGTAACGCCCGTTCCCGTCAAGACGTTCGCTCAGGATGCGGGGAGCCGAGGACCGCTGGCCGATGAGCGGCCGCGTGACCGGCGGCACGATGGTCCAGCCGCCGGTGTAGGACACGGCCAATTCGGCCTGACCGGTGACGGTCGCTCTGACGGTTCCGTGCACATCTCCCTCGGTCGTGTGCATGGCCGTCACGGCCCCCTCGATCCGGGCGCCCAGGGGCAGCGCGGGGGAGAACACCACGTCGAGCGGCATGGCATCGCCGGTGCGCCGCACTGATGCGGTGATGCGTCCGGCCGTGCGCCGAATCGTGAACGACAGCTCGCCGGCGCCCACCGGCACATGGTCCACGTCGAGTGAGTCCCAGTCCGGAGGCAGGTGCGGAGCGATCGTGACGCGGCGAGCCGGGGCGTCAACGTCGATGCCCAGCAAGCCGCGGATGAGCGGTGTCAGCACCATTGATGTGGCGAAGAACTGCTGTGGCACGGCGGTGTCGAGCGGTTTGTACAACCGGCCGGAGAAGAGTTCAGGATTACGCCCCAGCGACTGGTCGAAGGCCGTACGCGCGATGCTCTGGAGGGCGAACCAGCCAGCCGCGGCATTGTGGTACTTGTATTCGGCCAGCGCGACGAATCCGGTGACAAACGGCCAGACCGCCCCATTGTTGTAGTGGAGCGGATCGAAGAGGGCGTTGTCGGCGCCAAGCGGCCGGGCGCCCCAGTCCGTCATGATCGTGGATGACGCAAGTCGGGCCGCCATCTGCGCGCCGCGCGCCGGGTCGAGCACGTCAAACGCCATGGCGGTGGCCGGCCAGGAGGTGAGTGCGGTGTTGACCGAGCCGTCCTGCAACAGCGCGAAGGCGTACTGCTTCAGCCCGGGGTTCCACAGCTTCGCCTCCATGGTTGCGAGCGCACGTGTGCGAATGGCGAGCGCCTGTGCCGACAAGGCCGGCTCACCCATCGCCCCGGCCATGCGTGCGAAACGATCGAGCGACGCCACCCACACGCCGCTGAGGTAGACGTCAGAGAGGATGCCGATTTGCAGGTCGCCCACCTCAAGGGCTCCGGCGCCGGCTGACGGATTCTCCATGAGTCCGTCGCCATCCCTGTCGGTCGCGCGCGACCATTCGAATGCGCGCGTGAGGTTGGGCCACAGGCTGCGGACGAGGTCGTTGTCACCCGTCTGCCGCCAGTACTCGCCGGCCGCCAGGATCCAGTAGGGCGTCGTATCGCCGTGATAGAAGGGATACGGATAGCTGAACCAGTCCACACGCCCGGCGCCCTGAGAAATCTCATGCGTGATCTTGCCGTCAGCGCGCTGGTACTTCGCGAAAAACTGCAACACGCCTTCGCGCACCAGCGCGGACTGTCCGACGGCGTTCATCGCGAACGAATTGATCGACGCGTCCCCGCCGAAGAACCATCCGAACCCCGGTCGGTCACTGGCGCCGCCAGACAACCCATAGCCGGCCACCAGACCGCAGCCCAGGTCGGGGTTGCAGACCATGGATTCGTCCAGGTTCACCTTGGCGTATTCCACCGCGCGGTTGAGCAGCGGGTCTGGCGAACGCACAGAGAACATTCGCTCCCGCAGGCCATCCGCATGGGCGACGCGTTTCTTCCATTCCTGTTCGGCTGCGCCCGGCGCAATCAGCCGGCGGTAGAGGGCCAGTGCGGCATCGCGCGGCATCTGGCCGCCGGCGATCACGATGGGAATGTAGGCCGCCCGCAGGTTGACGTTGCGTCCTGAGGGCTCGCCCAGCCGGGGGGCGGTGTACCGCTCAGTCGCGCCTCCCACACCCAGCACGAGTTGCGGCCGCTCTGCCGCAAGCATATGGGCCGGCACATCGGACGCCTGTGTCACGGCCGGTGACCCCAGGAACGCGTTGATCTGGCTCTTGCCTTCCGAGAAGAGGAACGCGCGCGCGTTCTGCTCCCATACCAGGTACTGCCCGCCAAGGCCGGCCGGCCACGCGTAGTGAATGTCCGGCGTAAACGTCGCCACGATGTCGAGCGGACGAATCGCATCGACTTCGAGCAGCATGATCACGGCCGGCTCATCGAGGGGCACGAAGATGTGCTGCCGCACGGTGAACTGCTCGTGCGTGTATTCGATGGTGATGCCTTCGGGACGAGTGACGACCGAGGTCGCGACCGCACGACCAGGGATCGCGGCGGTGTACTTCGGAATGCGGAAGTTGAGTTCGAAGTCGTGGAGCCACTTGATCGGCCACGACCAGAACTCCAGCGGCCCATCTTCGGTGCCCATCGCAATGGCGCGCCGCCCGACGGCCGACACGAACATGCCCGGGCGTGCCGGTCCGCCCAGCGCCAGCGGCGAATCGCCCAGCGGAAAAAACGGAATCGTCGTGGCGCCGCTGTCAAACACCTTGTCGGTGACCGCCGCGGGCGCACCGGGCGCGCGTGGCGGCGGATCCTGGGCGGCGACCGGTTGCAACAGCAGCACGGCGCAACCCAGCGCGACCGCTAACGGCGCGGGACGAGCGGTGGAAGGGGCCGTGGATCGAGAAAAGTCACGTCCGGTCATGCGCCGATAGTAACCGCGTTGCCGCCTCATCTACACTTGGAAGAGCCGTGTCAATAGAGTCTGACCTTGAGGCGCTTCGTGCGCGTATTCGCGAACTCGACCGCGGGCTCATCGACCTGGCCGCCGAACGTGTGGCGGTGGCCCGACAGGTGGGCGAGGCCAAACGCCGTGCCGACCAGCCGATCGTGGATTACGCCCAGGAACGCGTAGTACTCGAGCGCACGCGCGTCGCGGCGCAGGAGGCGGGGCTCGACGCGCGGGTGGCAGAGGCCATGCTCGTCACGCTGATTCGCGCCGCCGTGAGCGCGCAGGATCAGGACAGCTGGCGCCATGCGTCGGTTGGCCTTGGCAAGACGGCGGTTGTGATGGGCGGCGAGGGCCGTATGGGCCGGTGGTTTACACGTTTTCTGGCCGATCAGGGATATATGGTCGGCGCCCTCGACATCAGTGCGAGCGGCGACGAACGCGCGTGGGCCGAGTCGGCATTGCCGACCGCCGACCTGGTGGTGTGCTCCACGCCGCCGGCGGCCACCGCGATCCTGTACGAAAGCTGGATGGCCGCGCCGCCCGCAGGTGTCATCGTGGACATCGCCAGCATCAAGACACCGCTCATCGTGCCGATTCGCCGGTTGCAGGCGGCCGGCGCGTCCGTCGCGTCCATTCATCCGATGTTCGGACCGTCCGTGGTGCTGCTGCGTGAGTGCGACGTGGTGATCTGCGATACCGGAGACGCCACAGCGACGGCGACGGTCGCCGAACTCTTCACCTCCACCACCGCTCGGCTGATCAGTCTGCCGCTTGAGGAGCACGACCGTCAGATGGCCGATGCGCTCACTCTGGCGCACGCCACAGTGATTGCGTTTGCCCTGGCGCTGCCGGACGCCGGTGTCCCTGTGCGCAGCACCACGCTTGGCGCGCTGCAGACCCTCTCGGCGAATCTCGTGCGCGAGAGTCCCGACGTGTACTACGAAATCCAGGCGCTCAATCCCAATTCCGCCGGCGCGCTCGACAGGCTCGCCGGCGCGCTCAACCGCGTGCGCGACGCCATCAGGTCGCGTGATGCCGGAGCGTTTACCGCGCTGATGCGCGAAGGCGAAGGGAAGACAGGCCCCTCCTGAGGGGCAGGGTAAACGCCGAGGCCTGTCTGGTAGTATGCCGGGACCATGACCGAGCGTGTTTCCCAGATTCCTGTCGCTGAACGTGTGTTGCCAGCCATGCTGGCGTTGTTTGTCGGGAGCGGTTGCGCTGCCCTGATGTACG
>JBKJQX010000199.1:0-12370 GCA_046594875.1 Vicinamibacterales bacterium | reverse complement strand
GGTCGTCGGGCGAATCCGTCGGCGCGCTGTCGCGGGGGCGAAAGCTCTTGAGGCTGGCCCACGCCTCCAATGGGGTCCCGTCGACGGTGAAATGCTCATTCGACAGCAGCCCCGCCGTGCGCGCTTGCGCGGTGACCGCCTCAAAGAAGCGCGCGGCAATATCGCCGGCCAGCAGTCGATCGCGATTCTTGGTGAAGGTGGTCGGATGCCACACCGCATCGTCCATACTCAGCCCCACAAACCACCGAAACAGGAGGTTGTAATCCAATTGTTCGATCAGCATCCGCTCTCTGCGCACGGTGTACAGCACCTGGAGCAGCAGGGCGCGCAGCAATTGCTCGGGGGGCATCGACGGGCGCCCAGTCGTCGAGTACACGCGGTCGAAGTCTGGCGCCAGCGATCGCAGCGCCTCACCGGTCATCTGGCGAATCGCCCGCAAGGGATGGTCGGCCGGAACTCGCGCCTCCGGAGAGAGATAACTGAACAGGTGGCCTGTCTGCTGATCATCACCGCGCATGCCGCATCGTAGTACAGGCCCGATCAGCAGTCGATCCCCTTCACGCCTCGTGTTAACCCGTGTGTTTCAGCAGCCTGCTAGTCGCGGAAATTTCCGAACTGGAGTTCCACGCCGAAGTCCTGCGCCCGCAGGATCTGGATGGCGTTCTGCAGCTCGTCTTTTGAGGGCGAGGTCACGCGCAACTGGTCGCCCTGGATGGTGACCTGGATCTTCTTCAGCTTCTGATCCTTGACGAACTTGGTGATGTCGCGGGCTGCATCCGAGCTGATGCCCTGCTGCAGCTCCACCTTGCGCTTTACGAGCGCGCCACCGATGGGCTCGATGTCGCCGGGCTTCAGGTTCTTGGTGGGGACGCCACGCCGAATCAGGCGCGTCAGCACAATTTCCCAGACCGCTTCCATCTTGAAATTGTCGTCAGCGACCAGCTCGATCAGGTTTTCCTTGGCTTTCAGCTCGATCGAGGACTTCGACCCCTTGAAGTCGTAGCGCTGGGCCAGTTCCTTCTTTGCCTGGTTGATGGCGTTGTCAACTTCCTGGAGGTCAACTTTGGAGGTGATGTCAAACGATGCCTGGGCAGCCATGGGGGAGATCGTAACGTAGAAACGGGCCGGGGACAGCAGCGTCCCCGGCCCGTCCAGATCATCCGCGAGCTAGCCCGCGCAGGCCGCTTTGATATACGCCTGCAGCGCCTGCACACTCAGGAACCCAAGGGCCTCTGCAGCCTGTGCGATGCCGCCGTATGTGTTGGCCAGTGTCGAGACCGTCTGGCCCACGCAGTTCTTCGCCCCGGGTGCAACTGCTTCAAGCACAGTCACCTGGAAGTCATCGAACACCACGTCGCCATTCCCGCCGAAGAAGATGCGAGTGTTGGTGTCGCCGAAGGGCTCTGCCACCACCTCTACGATCGTGGCCGTGGGCACGAACGGGCCGCCTGCGTAGTTCTGGTGAATTTCGGCGGTGACCGTTGACGTCAGGGGATTCCACGCCAAGCGAATCCGATGCGTGCCGGCACCTGCCGTCGTGGTGCTCCCGAGGCTCTCCGCCGCGGAGGTGGTCATCGAAAAGCCGCCACCAAAAGTATCTGGGGCAATACGCACGTAGGTGGTCGGGGTGTTTCTGGGTTCACCATAGAACTCGCTCACATCACCCACGCCCAGGCCGAAGAACGCCATGCCGTCCGCGTCGTAGTCATTGATGATGGTGACCGTCGCCTCGGCGACAAAAGGCGTGGTGTTGTAGTTGGCCACGGTCCGAAGGTATCGCCGGCTGTACTGGATGGGAAAGGCCGCGTTTCCGTTTGAGAAATCCGCAGTTCCACCGGCCTCTTCAAGAGTGTCCGGGAGTGCGTTGTCGCTGAAGTCCTCCGCGTAAGACAGCCCTGCCGCCCGCGCGAGTGCCTCAACGGGCAGAAGAACAAAACTGCCGGCAACGAGCGCCGCCGTCGCTAATCCGGCAAGCAGAAGCCGACTGGCGCTGCGCGTGGAAACTGGGGTGGTGCTGGACGTACTCATTCTCATCGGTGAGCCTCTCCTCGGAAGGGGTGTCTTGGTGCGCCGAGAAGGTATCACAGGTTCCAGCGAAATCTCTCAGGAGATGAGCCAGGTCGCGATCTGGTTCCAGGTCGACGTGCCGGCCAGCCAGATGCGGAACGGCTCCGAGATAATGACGAACGCCCCGCCCCATCCAAAGGCCGGATGCAACCGACGATTCCTCCACGTGTCCACCCCGATGCACAGAAGCACGGCGAGGATGGTGAAGCCCACGAACACCGGCAGGCCGCCGTCTTCAATCACCGGGATCCGAGCGATGGCGGGTGTGAGAATGCTGACCGTCGCAAGCAGCATCAGCCGCTTGTGCACGGCGCTCCGTCGCCGCTTCCACAGGGCGACACCAACGAGCGTGGCAAAGACCGCGATGGTGACGAGTTCGCCTGCCCGAACCGACGGTGAGGACATGCCGACCTCCTGCCCGCCATATCTGTTGTGCGACGAGCGGCCGTAACTCTACCACTGGCCGGGCCGCTTGGCGGTGCGCCTATCCGATGGGCTTGACGTCCACCTTTTCGCCCCGTACCGTCTTGCCCTTCATGGCCTTGACGACCTTTGTCGCCAGGGCTTCCGAGACCTCCACGGTAGAGAATTGGTCGTTGATGCGGATCGCGCCAAGGTCGCGTGAGGTGATTCCCGACTCGCCGGTGATCGCACCCACCAAATCGGCTGGTCGCACCCCATCGTCTTTTCCGACGCTGAAGGCGAGGACAACGCGGCTGCCGCCGCTGTCGCTGCGTTCCGCGCGGTCGCGGGGCACCCGTGGGCGCTCGGGCGCGGCATCTGACGCGTCGTCTGGCGCCGCGCTGGCTTTGGCGGCATAGGGCTTGGCGGCATAGGGTTTATCGGCGTAGGGTTTGTCGCCGTAGGTCTTCGCGCCGTAGGGCCTTGGCCTGTCCGAAGACGACGCGCCGTATGGACGAGAGCCTGGAGGGCCGTACGTGCGCGCCGGTCGTGACGGAGGCGGCGGGGGGATCTCGGCGTCGGCAGACTTGGCTGTCGGTGCATCTGACTCCGTCTGGAACATGGCGAGGGCGGCCGCCGCGATATCCACCATTTCGAAGTCTTCGGCCAGCGACTGCACGAGCGCGCGCGTCTCGTCGAGGTCGCCGGCGGTGATGCGCGTGATGAGCGCCGCGCGGGTGGCGTCCAGCCGCTTGGCCTTGAGTGCGGCCAGCGTCGGCAGCGTGACGATCTCGATCTTCTGCTTAATCAGCGTCTCGATATAGCGCAGCGTACGCTGTTCGCGCGGATCCACGAGCGTGATGGCCACACCTTCGCGACCGATCCGGCCCGTGCGGCCGATGCGGTGGATGTAGACCTCGGGTGCCGTGGGGATGTCGTAGTTGATGACATGCGAGACGTGGTCGATGTCCAGGCCGCGCGCGGCGACGTCGGTCGCCACCAGCACGTCGGACTTGCCGGTCCGGAACAGTTGCATGACCCGATCGCGCTGCCGCTGATCAAGGCCGCCGTGCAGCGCCTGTGCGCCGTAGCCGTGCGACTTGAGCGTGTCGGTCAACTCGTCCACTTCGATGCGGGTACGGCAGAACACGATGGCCGACGTCGGATCCTCAAACTCGAGGATGCGGCCCAGCGCGAAGCTCTTCTGCTGGCGCGACACCATGTAGGCCACCTGCCGTACGAGCGGCATCTTGCCCGGGGCACGTTTTTCGGCCTTGATCGTGATGCGCTCCGGCTTGCGCAGGTGACGTTCGGCAATCGACGCGATGCGCGGCGCCATCGTGGCGGCAAACAGCGCCGTCTGCCTCGTCTCAGGCGTGGACGTCAGGATGGCTTCCAGATCTTCGGCGAAGCCCATGTCCAGCATTTCGTCGGCTTCGTCCAGCACGAGAATTTCGAGCGACGTCAGATCGAGCGTCTTGCGGCGCAAGTGATCGAGCGCGCGGCCTGGCGTCGCGACAACAATGTCCACGCCGCGGCGGAGGGCGCGAATCTGCTGATCCATCGGCGCGCCTCCATACAGGGGCACCACCGCCAGGGTCGTCTTCTTCGCGTACTTGTGGATGGCTTCCGCCACCTGCATGGCCAATTCACGGGTCGGCACCAGGATCATGGCGCGAACCGCGCCTTTTTTTTCGGCAGGCGTTTCGATCAGGCGGTGCAGCAGGGGCAGCGCAAACGCCGCCGTCTTGCCTGTGCCAGTGCCGGCCTGACCGATGATGTCGCGGCCCGATAACAGGACGGGAATCGCCTCGCGCTGAATCGGCGTGGCTTCTTCGTATCCGAGGGCGGCGACGGCCTTCACGAGTGCGTCAACAAGCCCAAGGGCGGCAAAACCAGAAGGGGAAGGGATAGAGGTATCGGGGTCTTTCTCTTTGCTACTCACCTATCAAGTGTATCGTCGCCATGGCGAAATGGGGGAAATGTCCGAAATGGCGAACTGTTACTCATGTCGCAATGCCTGAATCGGGTCCAACCGGGCCGCGCGCCGGGCTGGGTAGCTACCGGCGGCAAGGCTGACGAGCAGCGCAAAGGCCATGGCGCCCAGGATCAACCACCAGGGGAGCGAGAACAGATCGCCGGCTGCGCCGCCCTGCCGCTCGATGTAGATATTCGCGCCGATGTTGATGAGTCGACCCACGCCCCAGCCCAGGACGATGCCGGCCACGCCGCCGATGAGGCCAATGGTGGCGGCTTCCACAAGGAAGATGCCGCGCACGTCGCGGTCGCTGCCGCCGATGGCTTTCATGATGCCGATTTCACGGGTGCGCTCGAGGATCGACATGACCATCGTGTTGACGATACCGAGCGAAGAGACCGCAAGCGCGATGGACCCGACGAGCGCGAGCAGGATGTCCAGCAGCAGGAAGGCGCGTTTGGCGCCTTGCAGCGCATCGTTCAGCGAGAAGGCCGTGAACCCCATCGCCTTGATCTGATCCTGCACGTCCTGGGTCTTCGCCGCGGAGGTCACGCGCACGGTGACGGCCGTGTAGCGGCGCGTCTGCGGCGCGGCGCCTTGCAGGAACGCCTGTGGGTTCGCGATGGCGCGGGCATTGATTGTTCTGGCCTGGGCGAGCGGGATCATGATCGCAGACAGACCGAAACTGGCGCCTGGTGCGGGGTCGCGTTCAACGATGCCGACGATGGTGAACGGTCGGCTCACTCGCGTGACCTGGACACCTGCGACAAATTCCGGTGTGCCGTCGGCATTGGGTGCACTGTCGGCATAGGACAACTCGAGTGTCTGGCCGACAAGCGCGCCTGGAGCGTCGGCATTCAACTGCTGGGCCATGTCGAGACTGAGCATGACCGAAGGGCTGGTGGCGTCAGGGAAGAAGGTGCCGTGGGTGATCGACTGAAAGGCGCCTTCTCCACGCGACGATTCAGGAATGCCCGCGGCCAGCGCCGCGCTTGTGCGTCCGTCGTACTTGTAGGACATCGGAATGCGCAGGGTGGGGTAGGCGTCGCGCACATGCGAGAGTGCCGCAAACCGCGCGACCGCCGCGTCATCAAGGGGCGTCGCTGGTTGTGCGGGCGTCGTGTTGCCCCGGCCACCCCGTCCACCACGTCCCGCGCTGCGACCGAGGCCCATCCCGCCCATTCCAGGGATGTTCGCGCGACCCGAGGTCACCGTAATGCTGTCGAACACGCCGGACTGGGTGAGTCGGCCCACCACCTGCTCCTGCAAGCCCACGCCGAGTGAGACCATGCCGGCGAGTGACGCGATCCCAATCGCCACGCCGAGCGTGGTGAGCATGGTGCGCAGCCGCGACTGTCGCAGGTTCCTGAATGCGAGCAAGAGCGTGTCGGTGAACGTCATGCGCGCTCCATGACAGCGCCGGTATCCGAAATGACATGTCCATCCAGAAGTGTGACCGTGCGGCGCGCATAGGCTGACGCGAGCGCGGCATCATGGGTCACGAGGATGATGGTTTTGCCGTCGCGCTCGTTCAACGTTCGGACCAGATCCATGATGTCCCGTGAAGTGCGGCTGTCGAGGTTGCCCGTGGGTTCGTCAGCAAGCAAAAGAGGCGGCTGGTTGGCCAGGGCGCGCGCCACGGCCACACGTTGTTGTTCGCCACCTGAGAGTTCCTTTGGCCGGTGACGTTGGCGCCCTCCAAGTCCCATCGCCTCGAGCAACGCCGACGCGCGCTCGTCACGTTCGCCTCGGGGCACGCCTGCGAACATTAACGACAAGGCGACATTTTCCACGGCGGTCATGGAGGGCACGAGATTGAACGACTGGAAGATCATGCCGACGGTGTTGCGCCGATGCAGGCTGAGTTCGTCACGGGTCATGCGTGCCAGATCGCGGCCCCGCACCTCGAGCGATCCGCCGCTGGGCTGGTCGAGCCCGCCGATGAGATTCAGCAGGGTGGATTTGCCCGATCCCGACGTGCCCACAAGCGCCAGAAACTCACCTTCGGCGACATCGAGCGTCAGGTCATCAAGCGCCTTCACGATGGTGCCGCCCATCGGATAGTGCCGGCAGAGGTGTCGCGTGTGGAGCATGACCGCCGAATGTACACCACCAGCGCGACACTTCGCGAAAAGTGGGACAATTGACGTCAGAGGGTCTTGCACATGCCCGACTATCTGACCGAACGTTTTCGCGCCCTCCACCGCCTGATTGGCAACACACCCCTTCTGGCCATTGATCTCATCTACAAAGGCGAGCCGCGCGTTATCTACGCGAAGTACGAGTCGCTCAATCTCACGGGCAGCATCAAAGATCGAATGGCGCTGCACATCATTGAACAGGCGTACCGCCTTGGCACAATTCAGTCCGGCGACTTGATCGCCGAAGCCACCAGTGGGAACACGGGCATTTCATTCGCTGCCGTCGGGCGCTCGCTCGGCCATCCCGTCACCATCTTCATGCCCGACTGGATGAGCACCGAGCGCATGGCGCTCATCGCGTCGTTCGGCGCGTCGATTGTCCCGGTCAGCAAGGCCGATGGCGGGTTCCTTGGCAGCATCAGCCGGAGCGAGGCGCTGGCCGCGTCCACGCCGCGCGTGTTCCTGCCCTGTCAGTTTTCAAACGCCGCAAACGTCCAGGCGCACTTCGAGACGACCGGCCCCGAGATCTGGTCGCAACTGGCCCAGGTGGGCCTCACGCCAGACGCGTTTATCGCCGGTGTCGGAACGGGCGGCACGGTGATGGGCGTGGGCCGCTACCTGCGTCGTCGAAACCCGTCTGTGCGCATTCACCCCCTCGAACCTGCCGAGTCGCCGACGATGTCTACGGGGCATAAGGTAGGGCATCACCGCATCCAGGGCGTCTCCGACGAGTTCATCCCCGCCATCGTCAAACTCGACGAACTTGATGAGATTGTGGCGGTGCCCGATGGCGACTCCATCCTGATGGCGCAGCGGCTGGCGCAACATGGACTCGCTGTGGGCATTTCATCGGGCGCGAATCTGCTGGGCGCGCTCAAGGTGCAGGACTCGCTCGGCGCGCAGGCTGTGGTGGCGACCGTGTTTGCCGACAGCAACAAGAAGTATCTGAGCACCGACCTGCTGCGCCCTGAACCTGTCCGGGACGACTACATGTCACCACAGGTGGAAGTGGTCGGCTTCCGGGCATGCCAGCGGGTATGCGCCCTTTGCATTGATCAGCCTGTTGCCATGTAATTGATCTGGGAGACCCTTCATGACTGCATGTATCCGCCGGTTCGTCGTGGGCATCGCTTCGGCTGTCGTTCTCGCCGCTGCGATTTCGTCCACGCCACACACAGTCCTGCTCGCGCAGTCGGGCGCACCGCCCCTGGCGCAGGCGCTGCCGGTGGACCCGGATGTCACCACCGGGCAATTTGAGAACGGCCTGAAATACATGATTCGCAAGAACGCACTGCCCGCCGGGCGCGCGGAGTTGCGGCTCGTGGTGAATGTGGGGTCGCTGGTCGAAGACAACGATCAGTTGGGCCTGGCGCACTTCGTTGAGCACATGGCGTTTAACGGGACAAAGAACTTCCCGAAACTCGAGACGGTGGCGTTCCTCGAATCCATCGGTATGCGGTTCGGTCCGAGCATCAACGCGTCCACGAGCTTCGACGAGACGATCTATATGCTGCAGGTGCCGACCGACAAGCCGGCCGTGCTGGATCGGTCGATGTTGATCCTGGAAGACTGGGCGCGAAACGTCAGTTTTGATCCAGCCGAGATCGACAAGGAGCGCGGCGTCATCATCGAAGAGTGGCGGCTGCGTCGCGGCGCCGGCGCGCGGATGCAGGACCAGCAGTTTCCCACCCTGCTGAAAGGCTCACGATATGCCGAGCGACTGCCGATTGGCACGGTGGAAAGCCTGCAGACGTTCAAGCACGAGAGCCTGACGCGGTTCTACAAAGACTGGTACCGGCCCGACTTGATGACGGTGATCGCGGTCGGCGACTTCGACGTGGCCGCGATGCAGAAACTCATCACCACACATTTCGGCGCGCTGCCGAAGGCGACGAACCCGCGTCCGCTGCCGACCCATGCGGTGCCGCCGCAGCCGGGCACGCTGTATGCGATCGCGAGCGACGCCGAGGCGCCGATGACCACTGTGAGTGTGTACGGCAAGATGGCGCTGCGCGACCAGTCCACCGTGGGCGCCTATCGCCGCCAGATTGTGGAAGGCATGTTCGCCGGAATGCTGAACGCGCGGTTTGGCGAGATGTCGCAGAAGCCCGATGCCCCGTTCATGGCGGCGGCTGCGGCTCGCGGGTTGTTCGTCAAGAGTGCCGAAGCCTCGATGCTCAACGCCATGGTGAAGGAAGGCGGCATTGAGAAGGGCTTGACCGCGCTCTACGCGGAGGCCGAGCGCGTGGTGAAGTTCGGGTTCACCCAGTCGGAGTTTGATCGGCAGAAGATCAACTTTCTGCGTGGCCTTGAGCAGGCGCTGGCCGAAAAAGACAAGCGGCCGTCAGGACAGTTGGCGGCCGAATACATTCGCGCAGTGACGCAAGGTGAGCCGATTCCTGGACTCGCGTTTGAGGTCGATATCACCAGGAAGATGGTGCCGACGATCACCCTTGCTGAAGTGAACGGTCTTGCCGCGGAGTGGGTACCTGAGGGGAACCGGGTGGTGCTCGTGAGCGCTCCCAAGAAGGAGGGCGTTCCGCTGCCGACCGAAAGCCAGCTGGCGGCGGCCATTGCCGCCGGTGCGTCGGCGCCCGTGACCGCCTACGTGGACACGGTGACGGCCACGACGCTCATGACGACCGTGCCGACGCCGGGACGGGTCACGAAGGAAACGCCACGCGGGTTCGGCGTCACCGAATGGGATCTGTCCAATGGCATCAAGGTGGTGCTCAAGCCCACCGACTTTAAGGAAGACGAAATTGTGTTTCGCGCCTTCAGCGCTGGTGGCAGTTCGCTCGCGAGTGATGCGGATTTTCTCTCCGCAGACGCGGCCTCGGCCCTGGTGGGCATCGGCGGACTGGGCAAGTTGAGCAATATCGAACTGGGCAAGGCCATGGCGGGAAAAGTGGCCGCGGCGTCGGCCTCGATCACCGAACTTGAAGAGGGCCTTGGCGGCCGCGCCGCGAAGAAGGATCTGGAGACGATGTTCCAGTTGGCGTACCTGCGGGTGATGGAGCCGCGCGCGGACCCGGTGGTGTTCGGCGTCATGATGGGCCAGATGAAGTCCATGCTGGCGAACCAGCAGGCCTCGCCGGAGTTTGCGTTCGCAGAGATGGTCAGCAAGACCATGACGCAGGATCATCCCCGGGCACGGACGCCCACGCCCGAGCAACTCGCGACGGTGAATCTCGACACGGCGATGCGCTTCTACAAAGAGCGGTTCGCCGACATGGGCGACTTCACGTTTGTGTTTGTGGGCAGTCTTGATCTGGCCGTGATGCGTCCACTCGTGGAGCGCTACGTTGCCAGCCTGCCTGCACTGGGACGCAAGGAGACCTGGAAAGACACGGGCGAACGCACCCCCGAGGGCGTGGTCGAGCGGGAAGTGCGCAGGGGCATCGAGCCCAAGAGCCAGACCAGCATCATCTTCAACGGGCCGTTTCAGTACAACCAGGCGCAGCGCGTCGCCATTCGCGCGATGGCCGACATCCTTCAGACGCGACTGCGTGAGACGTTGCGTGAAGAACTCGGTGGCACCTACAGCGTGGGGGTGGGCGCAAGCTACGAGGACCGGCCGCAGGAACAGTACCAGGTGTCGATCAGTTACGGCAGCGACCCGAGCCGCACCGAAGCCCTGGGCAAGCGGGTGTTTGCGGAAATCCAGTCGTTCATCGCGAGCGGACCCACTGAGAAGCAGGTGAGCGACGTGAAGGCCGCGATGCTGCGCGATTTCGAGACCAACATCAAGCAGAACGCCTACGTGTTGTCTCAGACCGTGTTCAAGTACCAACACGGCGAGGCGCCCGAGACGCTGCTCGACATCCCGTCGTATTACGAGAAGCTCACAGCGGCCGGCATTCAGGCCGCCGCCCGGACCTATCTCAACATGTCGCGGTATGTGAAAGTGGTGCTCCTGCCGGAGAAATGAAAATGACGTCGGGTGTCTTTTTTGAGGGCAATCAGAAAAAAAAGACACCCGACGTCATTTTCACGACAGCAGCAGATCCAGGTCGTCCGTGCTGAGGCCGCGCAGGCCGACCGGGTTCGCTGAGAGCACCGCTTCGGCCAGCGCGCGCTTGGTCTGCTGCAGCGCCAGGACCTTTTCCTCCACCGTATCTTCCGCGATCAGACGGTAGGCAAATACTTCCTTGGTCTGTCCGATGCGGTGTGTGCGGTCAATGGCCTGCGCCTCAACCGCCGGGTTCCACCAGGGATCGAGCAGGAACACGTAATCGGCCGCCGTCAGGTTGAGCCCGACGCCTCCGGCCTTGAGACTGACGAGGAACACCTGGCACGACGGGTCTTCCTGAAACCTCGTGACGGGCGTGGCCCGGTCACGCGTTCTGCCGTCGAGATACTCATAGGTGATTTTCGCCTGGTCCAGCATCGGCCTCACCAGTGCCAGAAGGCTGGTGAACTGCGAGAACACCAGCGCTTTGTGGCCCTCGTCCACCACTTCGCGCAGGTTCTCGAGGAGCAGGTCGAGCTTCGACGACGGGTCGGCCTGGCGCGCCGGTGAGACCAGCCCCGGGTGGCACGCGGCCTGTCGCAAGCGCAGTAACGCCTCCAGAATCTGGAGCCCCGATTGGCCCAGACCGACCTTTGACACTCGCGAGAGCAGCGAGTCGCGATAGTGACGCCGGAGCGCGTCATAAAACCCACGTTCGCGCGGAGTCAGCACACACGTGAGCGTCTGCTCGGTGCGCGCAGGCAACTCGGTCGCCACCTGCGCCTTGGTCCTGCGCAGCAGGAACGGTTTCAGGCCGCGCGCGATCAGCGCCACGGTGTCGGCATCGGGCTGCGACGCGGACGTCGCGCGCTGGAACACCGAGGACCGTCCGAGCAGGCCCGGGTTGAGGAATTCAAACAGGCTCCACAACTCGCCCAGGTGGTTTTCGATCGGTGTGCCCGACAGCGCCAGGCGATGCCGGCTCTTGAGCAGGCGCACGGCCTTTGACGCCACGGTCGCGGCGTTCTTGATCATCTGCGCTTCGTCGAGAATCACGTATTCAAACTCGACATCTTTGAGCCGCTCGATATCGCGCCTGACAGTGCCGTAGGTCACGAGCACCAGGTCGTAGTCGCCGATGTGCCCTTCGACCTGGCGACGGTCGCTGGCGGAGTAGTCGAGCACCCGCAGAGTGGGTGTGAACGTGGCGGCCTCGTTCATCCAGTTGTGAATGACGGATCGCGGAACGACGACCAGCGATGGCCGAGGGCCGCGCGATTCTTCCGAGGCATTCGCCCGGGCGTCGGAGACACGCGCCAATTCCGCGAGTACGGTGACCGTCTTGCCCAGACCCATGTCGTCGGCGAGGCATCCGCCGAACTTGAAATGACGCAGGAACTGGATCCAGCCCAGCGCTTCACGCTGGTAACTGCGCAGTGTGCCGGTAAAGATGGCCGGCGGGTCCAGCGCTTCAGCGCGATCAAACGTTGCCAGGCGCTCCCGCATTTGCGCGAACGCGTCGTCTACCTGAACGTCCGCATAGGTGGCCTGCGCGGCGAGCATGGCGTCCAGGAGCGCGGCCTGCGACGGCTGGTAGCGGATCGAGCCGTCGTCATTCTCGATGCCGGCCGCGGCGAGGGGGGCGTAACGCCGCAGCCACTCGTCGGGCAACATGCCGACCGACCCGTCGCCGAGCGTGATGGTCTTTTCCCCGCGACGCAGCGCGGCCAGTAACTCCACGAGTGTTGCCGAGGCGCTGCCAAAGGGGACCACCGCGGTCAGGTCGAACCAGTCCACGCCCGACGTCACCGTCAGGCGCGCGGGGCCCGC
>JBKJQX010000177.1:0-9115 GCA_046594875.1 Vicinamibacterales bacterium | reverse complement strand
AATATGGCTACTTCCCTATGGCCAGGAGCTCTTTGTCCGTGCGCCAGTACCAGGTGCCGCCAACCAGCGCCGGAGACGCGATGACTCGCGCGTGAAGTTCGTTCACGTGCTTGAGCTTGAATGTGGGACCCGCCTCCACCACAAACGTCTGGCCATCGTCGTTCGTGAAGTAAATCAAGTTGCCGACGGCGACGGGCGAGGCGGAGAATCCTTCTTTCATCGCCACGCCAAGCCGATCCTGATACGCCAGCTCGCCGGTCCTGGCATGAAACACAGTCAGGATGCTTTGCATGTCGTTGATCTGGTAGAGCAAGTCGCCATGAATCAGGCTGGACGGCACGAATGGGGAACCACGCGGCGTGGTCCACGCCACGTGCGTCGCAGTCACGTCACCCGATCCGCCTGGACGAATCGCAAACGTCGGACCCGCACGGCCCGAGGAGCAGAACACGAACCCGTGGCCGACGACAGGTGTTGGAATCACCTCACTCATGTTGCCGACGACTTTCCAGTATTCCTCGCCCGTATCGGGGTTGTAGGAATAGATTCGCCGCTGGCTGCTGACGATGAGCTCGTCGCGGGTGCCGGTGGAGATGACCACGGGTGTGCCCCAGCCCGTCTTCTCGACACGATCCTTCCACCAGATCGTCTCGCCCGTCCGGATATCGAACGCCGCCACGAACGATGCGAGGTTCGCGCTGCCCTGGTGATCCTGATAGAGAAACAGCCGGTCTTTGTAGAGCACGGGCGACCCGGCGCTGCCGTGATAGTTGTTCAGCTCGCCAATCCTGCGGTGCCAGACGAGCTTGCCGGCAAAGTCGAATGCCGCCAGTCCGTGCGTGCCGAACGATGCGTAGATGCGCGTGCCATCTGTGGTCGCAGTGGCCGACGCGTGGCTGTTCTTTTCATACACATGTTCAACGCCGAGCGTGACGGGCACCTGCGTCTCCCACAGGAGTTTGCCGTCGCGCCTGTCGTAGGCCAGCATGGAGACACGCGCACCACCGTCGCGGCTGGTGGTCAGGAACAGGTGGTCCTTCCAGACGATCGGCGACGAGTGGCCGTCGCCGGGAACGGCGACCTTCCACTTTACGTTTTCGGTATTCGACCAGGTGTCCACGTACCCGGTGCCCTCGACGTTGCCCTGCCCCGACGGCCCTCGCCAGCGCGGCCAGTACGAGGCTCCTTCGCCGGTGACCGGAATGGTACGCACGCTATCGGGCGGCGCCGGTGCCACGGCCGGCTGCGCGGCGAGGCTTGCGCCCAACATCACAAGTGCTATCGCGCTCAGTCGCATGTCTCTATTTCATCATGACGCTACTTCGCCACGTAGCTCTTGCGTGCGCGAACAGCGAGGTTCTTCTGTTTCGCGCGGACGTCGATCGTGTGTGTCTTGCCGTCGAACGCCGGCACGGTGTACGCCAGCAGGTACTGGTGATGGAGTTCGTCGGCGATGCGCGCGAACGTGGCCGTGAGGTCGTCGGTGCGTCTCAGCTCGAAGTAGCCGCCGCCACCTTCGTTCGCCAGCACTTTAAGATCCGGATCGGGCCTGGACTCGATGCATGGGCCGCCTGCTTTTTCAGCGGGCTTGTCTTTATCGCCGCTGCGCGGAGGAAGACCGAACGGACCAGGCCCGCGAGGGATTGGCCGGCCGCGACCGGGAAGCCCCGGCAGACGGGGCACTCCTCGCCCACCGCGCCCTGGCAGCTGAATTCCGCCGCGACCAGCGCCAGGGCGACGCTGGGGTGCAGCGTCCAGGTTCCGCAGGGCCTGCCCTGAGCGAGCCGAAGGCGGGTCGAAGGACTCGCATGAGGTCGCCAGACCTACGGCGTAGACCATGACGCCTTCCGCCACCGCGCGGTCGCCCACTTGCCGGAGGCTCACGTTGGTCTCCCGTGTCGCGAAATCCGGACCGTCGTACCCGTCGGTGAAGAGCAGCACGACACGACGGCCTTCCTCACGGCTGAGTGCCGTCATCGCCACCGCCGTGGCATTCCAGAGCGGCGTGCCTCCGGCCTCCTGCAGGTTGTTGCGCAGAATCCGGATCAGTTCGTCCTTGTCGCTGGTGAATTCCTGCGGATCGAGTTGAATACGATCACTGAAGCTGCCCAGGCGCACTTTGTCCTGGGGCAGGAGATTCGTGACGAAATGCTCCGCGGCATCACGCACGAGCGTGAAGTGCTGCTCCATGCTCTGGCTGCGGTCCAGCATCATCACCAGCGTGATGGGCTGAACGTCGTTGGCGAAGACGGTGAGGTCCTGACGTTGCCCGTTGTCGAAGACCTCGAAGTCATCCTGTTTGAGGTTTGGGATCAAGCGCCCGGTGGAGTCGACGACCGTGGCATAGAGGGAGACCGTCGGCACGCCGGCGCGAAAGACGGGCCGCTGCGCACTGCCCGCTGACAACAGCGCTGTGGCTAGAATGACAACCGCGGGGACGACGACCGGCTGGACGCGAGACATCTGAAACCCCTCGCTGCGCAGGTGGGCTGGCTCAGACATTGTAGCGCGCTCAAGCAGAACGTAGGGCGTCCCTTTAGGGGCGCCGAAGCGCTACAGTTCGCGAAGCGCTGATGGTATCGGTAGTCTCGCCGCCCGGATGGCCGGGAGGAGCCCGCCAATAAGACCGATGACCAACGCGTAGAAGAGCCCCGTCGCCAGCAACTGCGGCGTCACGAGAAACGCAAACGCCACCTGGCTGAACGTCTGAAAATTCATCGTCGAGGTCTGGTAGCCGTTGAACGCGAAGTAGGCACTCAGCCCGCCGATGAGGCCTCCGATCGCGCCCAGCGCCATCGACTCAGCCAGAACCGAGACGACGACCGACGTGGAGTTGAAGCCGAGCGCGCGGAGGGTCGCAATCTCGCGAGACCGGGTGGACACCGCGGTATACATCGTGAGGACGGCGCCGAAGATGGCGCCAAGGCCCATCAAGCCGGCGATGCCGAAGCCGACGCCGCGAATGAGGCTGCTCAGCGCGCGTGACTGCGACGCGTAGTACTCGGTCTCTCGACGCACCTGCACGTTGAGCTGCGGGTTCGTCGTCAACCAGTCGCGGAACGCGTCGAAGCTGGCGGCCGAATCCAGGCGCGCCAGGACGGTCTGGTATGAATTGCCGCGGTTATACACACCCTGAAGCACGCGGGCGTCAACCCAGATCTCGGTCTCCGACACCCCGCCATCGGCCGCGAAGACGCCGACCACCTGCCATGTAGCCTTGCCCGAGCTGACGGTGTTTCCCACGGTGAGCCCGGCGAACTGTCCACGGGCACCACGGCCCACGATGACTTCGTTCGTGCCGAACGTGAACTGCCGGCCCTCGACGATTTTCACTTCGTCGCGTACCTGAAATGCCGCCGGCTCAACGCCGCGCATCGGCACATTCGCGGCGGTGCCAGTGGTTTTCTTGGGAAGGTCGATGATGACGAACAATTCGGCGGAGGCGAGCGCCGTCTGCCCATCGCGGCGCAGACCTGCTGCCTGCTTGACCAGAGTGGCGTCCGCGCCGCTAAGCCCGCTCGTCATTTCGCTGTCCGCGCCGGTGCGCATGACAATGGCGCGCGATTCGGAACCCGCGCCTTCCATGGCCGCGGAAAATCCTGCGGCAATCGACAGCACCGACACGAACACGACGACGACGCCGGCGATGCCAATGATGGCGACGCCCGCGGAGCCGAGCCTCTGCGGAATGGTGCGCAGGTTCAGTGCGGTGACGGCCAGTGTCTGACTGATCCAGGTGAACATGCATGCTCCAATTGGCGCCCCTAAAGGGACGCCCTACGTTCATCCGCCCACAAGGGACGCCCTACGTTCTAATTTCTGCGCAAGCCGTCGGTGATCTTCAGCTGCATGGCCGACAGCGCCGGCAGCAGGCCCGCCATGATGCCCATGAATAGAATCAGCCCCACGCCGGCGACGATCGCCTGCGGCTGCAGGACGAAGATCGGCAACTGTCCGGTGGGATCGCCCTGCTGCACGATGAGCCACGCCAGGAACAATCCCAGCCCGCCACCGAGCAGGCAGATGAACACCGACTCGCCCAGCACCAGACTCAGAATAGTGGCGTTCGAGAAGCCCAGGGTTTTCAGGACGGCCACCTCGCTGGTGCGCTCGCGCACGGACTGCACCATCGTGCTGGCCGCGATGAGCAGCATCATGAACAGAACGGCCGCCGAGATCCAGATCATGATCGCGCCGATGTTGCCCATCTGATTCGCGAAGCCTTCAATGAAGCCTTTCTCAGTGGTGGTTTTTGTCTCCGCATCCGAGTTCTCGAACATCTGGTCGAATGTGGCACCCATCGTCTGCGAACTCGACGGGTCCGCAATCTTTACGATGTACCAGCCGACCGTGCCCGCGCCGCCCGCGCGATTCTCGTCGAGGTAGTCCCACCGGAAGAAAAACTGCGTCTTGTCCACGCCCTGCTCGCCGTCGTAAATGCCCCGGACGTTGAACTCCCAGGTCTGTCCCCCGCCCTTGGGCTGCCAGATCGTGGCGCCAATCGGAATTCGGTCGCCAAGCTTCCAGCCGAACCGCTTTGCTACGTCCACGCCGACGATGACGCCTTGCCGATCCTCGAGCCACGCTTTCATTTGATCCGGCGGCAGCTTGTACTCCGGATAGATCTTCATGAAGGGTTCCGGCTGCACAGCGATCTGGGCGAAGAAGTTGGACGGATCCTGATACACGCCGCCAAACCATGTGTTGTGCGTGGCGACTTCCACGCCTGGCGTGGTCTGCAATCGCGGCAGGTACGAAACCGGCAGCGGCATGATCAAGCTGACCTTGTGAATCAGCACCAGCCGGTCGATGCCCGCGATGTCCACGCCGAAGGTGAACGCGGTTCGAATGGTCATCAACATGCCGAACAGCACGAACGCGATGAACACGGATAGCAGCGTGAAGATCGTGCGGAACTTCTTGCGCCAGAGGTTCTTCCACAACAGGGGCAGGAACTTCATTTCACGTCTCCCGCCAGAAGCCCCTTCTCCAGATGCAGGGTCCGCTTCGCGCGGTCGGCCGCGCGCGGGTCATGCGTGACCATGACGATGGTCTTGCCGTGGTCACGGTTCAAGGTCTGGAGCAGGTCCAGGATCTCGTCGCCGGCCTTGCGGTCCAGGTCACCCGTAGGTTCGTCAGCCAGCAACAGCGTCGGGTCCGTCACGATCGCCCGTGCGATGCCCACGCGCTGCTCCTGGCCGCCGGACAACTGCCGCGGGTAATGTTTCGCGCGGTCAGCAAGTCCCACCACCTTGAGCGCAATCGCCACGCGCTTGCGTCGTTCGGCTTTGGAAAGCTTCGTGAGAAGCAACGGCAACTCGACGTTGCGTTCCGCGGTCAGCACCGGCAGCAGGTTGTACAGCTGGAACACGAAGCCGACATTCTGCGACCGCCACCGTGACAGTTGGGCGCCTGACAACGCGGCAATGTTGGATCCGCCGACGTCGAGGGTGCCGCTCGACGGCTTGTCGAGACCACCCATGAGGTTCAGGAGCGTGGTCTTGCCTGAACCCGACGGTCCCATCAGCGCCAGGAAATCCCCCTCGGGAATTTCCAGGTTCACGCCTTGCAGAACATCGATGCGCTCGTTGCCCCTGGTGAAGTACTTGTGGACGTTGCCGATTCGAACCAGTGAACTCATAACACGCGTCTCCAATTGGCGCAGCAAGCCACGCCCTACTTCACAACTATCGTGGCGCCGGCAACCATCGCCGGAGGCGGCGTCGCCACGACGCGCTCGCCAGACTTCAGCCCGGCAATGACTTCCTGCCGATCGCCGTCCGTCCCGCCTGTGCGCACCGCCCGCCGCTCGACGGTGTTATCCGGCTTCACGACGAACACCACGGTCTGATCCCCTTCGGTCCTGACGGCGCTCTTGGGGACCAGCGCCACCGGCTGCGCGGCGGGCGCATCCGTGTCTCCGGCAGCCCGGAGAAATGTCACTTTCACACCCATGTCCGGCAGGATGCGCGGATCGAGCTGGATGAATCCAATGCGCACCAGCACTGTGGCTTTCTGACGGTCGGCCGTGGGCACGGTGGTAATCACGCGCGCGGGGATCTGGAAGTCAGGATACGCGTCGAGCACCGCGGTCACATCCTGCGCGGGCTTGACCCGGTTGATGTAGCTCTCGTTGACGTCAACCTCGATCT
Source organism: Vicinamibacterales bacterium (assembly GCA_046594875.1). Classification (GTDB taxonomy): domain Bacteria; phylum Acidobacteriota; class Vicinamibacteria; order Vicinamibacterales; family SCN-69-37; genus SYFT01. The sequence continues at coordinate 2,963 of JBKJQX010000177.1, read as the reverse complement.
CCAGGGACTTCATGTCAACAATCGTGGAGATTCCCGTCCTGGTGAAACCACCGCCGGCCGACACGGGCGACACCATCTCACCGGCCTGCGCGTCCTTGGAAATGGCCACTCCGCTGAACGGCGCTCGTACGATCGTGTTGTCGAGGTCGGTCTGATTCAACTCGAGCTGCCGCTGCGATACGTTCACTTGTTCGTTTGACGACGCGATGCGAGCAGCCAGGGAATCGACCTCCGCCTTCGCCTGATCCACGTCCGCTTGCGAGCCGAACCCCTCGGCATGCAGCTGGGTGCGGCGTCTTAACGTGAGCTGCGCCTCAGCGCGCCGAACCTCCGTTTCGCGCATCGCTCCCCGGGCCGCTTCCAATTGCGCTTTCGCCAGAGACAGCGCCGCTCGCGGCGCTGCATCATCGAGCCGGGCCAACACCTGGCCCTCACGCACGGCCATGCCCTCCTCGACGTTGACCTCGACGAGCTTGCCGGTGACCTTGGAGGAGATTGTCGCGCGGCGACGGGCGGTGACATAGCCGGACGCGTTCAGGACCGCCGCCTGCGTCCCGGCCGCACGCTCACTGACGGTCACCACTTCAACTTCGGCAGGGCGTTCGCGGTTCAGCCACGTATAACCGGCATAACCGCCTCCCGCCAGGAGAACAAGGAGAACTACCCACTTCACCCAGCCGCGGCCACCTTCGGGCGTCATGGGCGCCCGCTCGATACGCAGGGCCGCCAGATCATCTTTGAGTTCGGTCACGGTCAGCTCACCATTCTACCCGCGCAGTGTGACGGGTCGGGACACCGGGACGCTCCGCCTTATCGGCGAGCGGAGGCTTGTGGCCGGTAATCGGCAATCTGGGAGCGGGAATCGCAATGTGGCGCCCCTGAAGGGGCGCCCTACGTACTCACCTCGAACCTCGAACCTCGAACCTCGAACCTCGAACCTCGAACCCTTCAGCGTCCCGGAAACCCGATCCAGCTGCGCGTCAGGAAGTCACCCATCGTGATGCCGAACAGGATGATGAGCCAGACGAAGCCGGAGGCGGCCACGACCTTGGTCAGCGGCGTGTTGTACTTGACGCCCATGAAATAGAGGATGACCAGCGACGCCTTGAACCCCGCGATGGCCAGCGCAATCGGCGTGTTCATCGACCCGAAATCCTGGCGCGCGATCAGCACCGTCACGCCCGTGAGGACGATCAGCGTGAAGAAGATCGTATAGAAGAGACCCTTGGAACTGACGTGAGACATGGTGCCGCCCTTGCGCTATTGATGTTTCCCGATGAGATACAGCAGCGGGAACAGGAAGATCCAGACGATGTCGACGAAGTGCCAGTAGAGGCCGGAGATTTCCACCGGCGCAAAATACTCAGGCGTGAACCGCCCCTTCCACGCCATGCGCAGGATGATCAGCATCAGGATGATGCCCACCACCATGTGGAGCGCGTGAACGCCGGTCATCATGAAGTAGAGCGAGAAGTAGAGCTGCTGCGCGGGGTCGCGCGCGGGGTCGAAGTGCGCGCCAGGCACCAGGTGGTGCTCGAACTTCTTGGCGTACTCGAAGTACTTCACGATCAGGAAGATGCTGCCGAAGATGATCGTCAGGATCAGATTGACGACCTGCCCCATGCGCGACCCGGTCTGCGCCGCGCGCACCGCCAGCGCCATCGTCAGGGAACTGCAGATCAGGACGACCGTGTTGATGCCGCCCAGCATTTCATCGAGTTCATGACTGCCCGCCAGCCACGCTTCCGGATAGAGCGTGCGGTAGAGCAGGTAGGCCATGAACAGGCCGCCGAAGAACATGACTTCGGTGACCAGGAACACCCACATCCCGAGGACCGAGGCCTCGAGCTGCTGCGCCATGCTGTGAAAATGGTGCTGCAGCTTCGGATGGTGTTCGTGTGACGCGTGCGGGGCGGCGAGGTTGGGATCCGACACGTTAGACCTCCCCCGACTGCTGCTTGCCGCGGCTCACGTAGTCATACGCGTTTTCAGTCACGATCGGATCGGTTTCGAAGTTCAGCGTGATGGGCGGCGACGGAATGCTCCACTCGAGCCCGGTCGCCCCCCATGGATTGGCGGATGCATTGCGCGGCCTGAACATCGAAGCCACGAGGTAAATCAGGATCAGCAGGTATCCCATGCCCAGCACCGTGGCGCCCAGGCTCGACATTACGTTGAGCACCTGGAACTCGGCCGGGTACGCGTGGTAGCGGCGTGGCATGCCCAGGTAGCCAACCACGAACTGCGGAAAGAAGGTGAGGTTGAAGCCGACGAAGACCAGAATCGCCGCCACCTTGCCCGCAGCTTCCGGATAGGTGCGGCCCGTCATCTTCGGCCACCAGAAGTGGATGCCGCCCAGGAAGCCCATCACACCACCGCCGACCATGATGTAGTGGAAGTGCGCGACGACGAAGTACGTGTCGTGCAGGTGGACATCGAGGCCCATCGCCGCCAGGAACAGCCCGGTCAGGCCGCCGATCAGGAACAGGCCAATGAATCCGATGACCCAGTAGGTGGGCGAATCCCAGCTGATCGAGCCCCGGTACATCGTGGCCGCCCAGTTGAAGGTCTTGACGGCCGACGGCACGGCGACAATCATCGTGATGATCGAGAACACCAGTCCGGCGTAGATGGACTGGCTGCTGACGAACATGTGGTGGCCCCAGACCAGGAAGCCGATGATGGCAATCGCCAGGCTGGAATACGCCACGAAGCTGTAGCCGAAGATCTGCTTGCGCGACACGGCCGCCACCAGTCCACTGATGACGCCCATGCCCGGCAGGATCATGATGTAGACGGCCGGGTGCGAGTAGAACCAGAAGAGATGCTGGAAGAGAACCGGGTCGCCGCCGAGCTTCGGATCGAAGATGCCGAGATGCAGCGTGCGCTCAGCCGTGATCAGCAGGACGGTGATCGCGATGACCGGCGTGCCGAGAATCATCACGATCGAGGTCGCGTACTGC
>JBKJQX010000200.1:0-7658 GCA_046594875.1 Vicinamibacterales bacterium | reverse complement strand
CAGGCACGAATCATCAGCGGCGGCGCCGGCGACCAGGAACACATTCACGACACACCGCGCATCGTGGTGGACTTCAACGACGAAGACTGGTTCCTGTGGCGCTGCACCTGGCGCAATGACCTCTTCACACTGGAAGTCAGGCGCGGTGGGCCCAACGGCCAGGTTATGTACAGCGCTACGCGTGGCACCAGTACGCGGGCCTATCGCCCCATCCCGCATGTGATCCACATCGGCGCTCCCGTCGGCCGCGCCGGCCCCATCGACGCGACGGCTGCGGGCATGATCGTCAAGAACCTCTGGGTGTCGCCCCTGCAGACCCGTCCGCAGTTCCCGTTCCCCGACATGCTGGCGAGCCCCTCAGCCCGCCGCTAGTCCGACCGTGTTCGTGACGCACGAAGGGCGGCCACCTCGGCCGCCCTTCGTGTGTCCGGACACTCGCTTGACTCACTTCCCTGTTGGTGGAACCATCGACCCACTCATGATTCGAATCGTCAACCACGGCCTTGCCATTCTGGTCGGCGTTGGCGTGCTGTTCTCCGCGTGGGCGATGCTCTCATCGTTTCTCGACCTGCCGTTGTACTTCGTTGTTGCCGGGATCTTTACGTTACCGGGCTGGCCGTTGGCCAGATGGATCTCTGGAAACGACCCAGGCCGCCTGACGCACGCAATCCTGGCGCTCCCGCTGGGCTACGCGGCAGGCGCCATTACGTGTGCGGCGCTGCGCCTGGTGGGTGTCTCTTCCCCGTTCGCGGTGCTCGCGGCAAGCGCAGGGCTGGCGGCTCTGCTGACCTTCGCGTTCCGGCGCCCGCAGCCCGGTGTCATTGGCCTTGTGCGTTTGGACGCACGCGATCGCGTTGCCCTCGCCGTGTTGTGGCTGCTGACGCTCGCCATGGTCGGTCCGGTCTTCGCGCTGGTCGGAAACACGACGCCGCTCGGCCTGGCATATCGCGCGTACTTCAACGCGGACCTGTTCGTGCACATGACCGTGGTGGCCGAGTTCGCCAAGGGCACGTCGCCGCTGGCGAATCCTTTCTCACCGCTTGAGGCGCTTCCCTACTATTGGACCTACTTCACGCTGCCAGGCGTGTTCTCGCAGCTCAGGCCGACACTGCCGGTGGACCCCGCCATCATGCTGACCGACACGGCAATGGCGCTGGTGTTCATCAGCGTCGGATTCCTCGCCGTCCGCAATTTCGGCGCGTCCGCTCTGGCCAGCGCCATTTCGTGGTGCACGATCCTGCTCGCCTCAAGTTTCGAGGGCGCGTATTTCGTATGGGATCAAATCGCCACAGGCAAGCCGATCGCAGAATTCCGCACGTGGAATATTGACGCCGTCACGCGATGGGTCTGGAATCTGCCGGGGGTGGATGGATTCCAGCGCGCCATGTGGTGGACACCCCAGCACCTGATGGCGTTGACCCTCGTGTTCATCCTGCTGCTCGTGATCGCGCGCGCCCGTCAAGCCAACACAGTGGCCCCCTCGATACTGGAGGGCCTGCTGCTGGGCGCCATGCTCGCGATCAGCAGTTTTAATGGAACGCTGCTCGTGGGATCGTACGCGGTCGCGCAAGTGGCCATGCTGGCGGCCCAACGCGGCCGTGGGTTCGGGGCCTGGCTCACCTCGCGCTCTATCGCGGCCATCCTTGTGGTGTTGTTCCTTGGCCTGACGCTGGGCCTGGGCATGGTGCAGTCCACGCCGAATGCGTTTCTCATCGGGTGGAACCGCTTCTTCCTGCGCGGGCCGTGGACGTTTGTGCTGCTCAGTTTTGGCCCGGCGTTGTTTCTGGCGCCGCTCGGCCTTCGCGCCGCGTTTCGCGCCTCCAGCCGACTCGTCATCACTCTGGCGTCTATCCTCGCCGTCATCACGGTGGTCTTCCTCTTTGTCGATCTCCGCGGGCACGAAAACACCCAGGTCACTTTTCGCACCGGTCACCTGATGTATCTGTGCCTCGGAATCCTCCTGGCATTCGCCATCGACGGCTGGCGCGCGGCAGGTCGGATGCGCTCCCTTGCGCTCTCAGCGCTGCTGCTGCTTGGAGCGCTCGTGGCGCTGCCGACGGTGGCCCTCGACTGGTATAACGCTCGGGATATTTCGAACATCGAAAATAGTCCCGGCAATTTTCCGTGGACCGTCCACATCAGTCCTGACGATGACGCGGCTGCACAGTACATTCATGCGGTGCTTCCCGCCACTGCCACCGTGCAGACCGACGCGCTGCCGCGCGACCGAAACACCTGGGCTTTTGTGACGGCGTTCGCGCGCCGACGCATGGCGGTGGGCAACGGGTTATTCACGCTGAACCCGCTGCGATACCAGCCCGCGATGGCGCGCGTGCACGAGGCGTATCAGAGCCCGTCCGCGCAGGCCGCCCACGCCGCGTTTGTGGAACTCGGCGTGGACTACTTCTATGTCGGGGACGTGGAGCGGAAGGTCAACGGCGCGTCGGTGCAGAAGTTCGCGCTGCACCCGCGCCTGTTCCAGCCGGTCTACTGGGGCGGCAGCGTCGAGGTCTTCAAGGTCGTCAAGTAGTCACGCGCGCTGAACGTCAGGCGTGTTTGCGCGCGATCACAAGGGTCTGGCCAATCCAATACGGGACGTGAAGACCGGCGGCGCCGATCCCCGCGACGAGTGTGCCGGCCACGCGTGCCACGGGCCCGGCCACAGGCTCTCCCCGTTTGATGACGTAGCCCAGTTCCAGCCACTGGATGTGCGGCTTCATCCCGACCACCTGAAAGCCAACACGCTGCAGCATCTGCCCGAGCGTCTGCCGGGTGAAGTAGTACAGATGGGTGCTGAGCAGCATCAACCAGTGCCGCCCCATGAGCCGTGCGAGCCAGCTGCCGATATCCGGGACGTTCACGATAAGCAGGCCGCCGGGTTTGAGCACCCTCTGGCACTCGCCGAGAAAGCCCTGGGGATCGTGGGTATGCTCCAGCACGTCCCACACCGTGACCACGTCAAATGTGCCATCGGCATAGTGCTGTTCGAACAACGTGCCGGGTTGGATGTCGATACCGTACGCGCGCTTGCCCCAGGCGCCGAGCCAGGTGTTGGGCTCACAGCCAGACACCGTCCAGCCCCGCACCTTCGCGACATGCAGGAATGAACCGGCTGCCGTGCCCACGTCCAGCATGTGCCCCCGCTCCGGTGCGAGCCGTTCGATCATGTTGAGCGCTTTGCCGAACGTCCGTTCGCGGGCCGGCGCCTGCGAAACAAACGTCTCGTCCGTGCCATCGCGATAACCGCCAAGAATCACCTCGGCGCGCAAGCGAGGGCTCACGAACTGCAGCCCGCACGACCGGCATTTCACAAGGGGGTCGTGCAGCGCCTCATCGCTGGAGCTCTTGAATCGGACCTCGAGCTGCGCCTCGGAACGCTGCGTGGCCGGAAGTACAGTCGCAAGGTCGGTCCCGCCGCACAGGTTGCACGGAACAGATTCATACTGCCCGGTCGGGCCTTCAGTCGAACTCTCGCTCTGCACGTCCGCTCTCCGCAACAACACTTATCCACCGCCCTCGGGGCGCGTGGCCCCCGGCGCGGGCGACAGCCGCCGGACCACAATCTCCCACACGGCACGAAAGCCCTCGAACACCGAGGTCCGTTTCACGCGTTTGGGGGAAATGGGGAAAAACCGAACCGGGATCTCAAGAACCTCTGGCCGGTCCCGCAAGAGCGAGGCCAGCAACTGGTGGTTCGCGAGTTTGAGGGCCGGATCGACATTCACTCCACGGAGGTACTTCGCCCGAACGGCCCTCGCTCCAGAAAGTGTATCGCTGATGTAGCGGCCGAACAACACCAGGTAGAGCGCGCTCAGCAAATGGCTGCCGAGATGGCTGGCCGTCTTGAGCCACCAGTTGTGGCGGTACCGCAGCGCCATCGCCTCTTCGACATCCCTGATCGACAGCCGCCGGCTGCCCCAGACGGCATCGAGCCGGACAAACGCGAGTTGCGAGGCGAGCGCGACGATGTCTTCTCCCCGATACATCCCGGACGACTCGAACAGGATGACGTATTCAAACTCCCCGCCGCGCAAGACATCAAGCACCTGGGACTGTGCGACGAACCGCACGGCAAACGGCAGCGACGCCGCGAGCCCGGCATCCACCGCGTGCGCGGTGTGCACCACCGTGACCCTTAGCGGCAGGTCGCCGATCCCACCCCGGACCATTTCGAGCAGTGTCTGGAGCAGCTTGTTGGGCGAATCCGCGTCGTGCAGATACACAGCGACGGTGGGCTCGCGATCCGATCCGAGGAGCGACGCCACAAACGGCTTGAGCAGCTTCTCGGCGTCGTGATGGCCAGTGACGCCATCTTCATAGTTGCCAATCCGCACGAGCCTCGGGTCTTCAAGCGCCTCAACCGCGCCAAGCGGCACATACGGCACCGGTGACTCACGGCCAGGATCGTTGAGCAGGTAGTGGGTGATCAGGCACGGGGTGGGCACCGTGGCCCGGCCCTTCTCACACAGGTAGTACAGGGCCCGGTTGATGATGTCGACGGCGCTGGCGCCCGTGATCTCGGCGTCCTGATAGAGATTGGTGATGAGGAGCTTGATCGCGGTGAGGTTCCCGGCAATCGCCGCGCTCAGTCCCGGTGTGAGATACGAGGGGAACAGACTTGAATGCTGGGTGCCCGGCGCATAGATGATCAGGTCGGCGTCCTGCAGCGCGTCCACCACGGCGGGGTTCACGCGCACCGGCACCGATCGACCTTCCAGAAACTGATCGCGCTCGGCAGGACCAAGCGTGGCCACGTGGGACTGCTCGGCAGAGTCGAGCGGACGGTCGATCAGGTAGATCTCGGCGATGCGGTTCTGGCGCTTCGCATCCACCACGTCCTCTTCACTCGCGAGCAGCCGCCCCGCCGTATCCACAGCAACCAGGTAGGCGTTCGTGCCATCCGTGACATTCTCAACCAGCCCCGCAGGCAGCTGGAGCAGGGAGCAGTAGTCGGCCACCGCACGATTGAAGTTGTGCCCCGCCGACAGGAACGCCCCAGCGAAGACGAGGTTGCCCAGGCTGCAGTCGGAAAACTCGAACGGACGCCCGGTGCGATCGAGTTCCTGCTCGAATGCCCCAAGGTAACGCGACAGCGCCGCCGTCCAGGGCTGATCGGTACGCCTGGCCGCCTCCATTGCGGCGCGAGCCCCCTGGGCATCGCAGCCCACGGGGAGCCGGCCATCCAGCAGCGCCACAAGGTCTGCGGGTGCCGTTGACAGCTCTGTGGCGAGGCGCGACGCGTTTTTCCGGAAATCTGAGGGCCCAAGGCTGTCTCCCAGAAATCGGCGCACCTCGCCTGTCGACGCCCCGTCGTCATACCCATTGATAGCCACGGTGAGGTCGATGGCCTGATGATGGGTCAGCTGACGCGCCAGGGCGCCCGACCCTCGACCACCCGAGAACAGGACCACCCTCAAACGGGACCGGCGACGAAACACACTGGGGCGGATGAGCGTCATGCAGTCAACGCGTTGTCATGATACGCGAGTTGCCCGTCCCCCCAGTGCGGTTTATGATTGGAGGGTCCCATGTCTACAGAGACGTTTCGTCTTCGCTATCTGGCCAAGTCTGTCGCAGGCGTGCCCCGCGACCTGATCCAGACCGCTGTGGCACACGTTCGCGCCATCAAGCCTACGGTGTTCATCTACAACTGCACCTGGGTGTGCGATGCCCAATGCGAGATGTGCAACAACTGGAAATGGGGCAACCGCAAAGAAGACATGACGCTCTCGCAGATGGACGGCGTCATGGACAGCCCGTTCTGGAGTGATGTTGAAAACCTCAACATCTCTGGCGGCGAACCGACGACGCGCAATGACCTGCCGGAATTGGTGGAGATGTTTCACCGCCGGCTCCCCCGCATGCGCAAGGTGGGCATCAACACCACGGGCCTGACACCGCAGCGCGCCATTCCGATGCTCACGCGCATCGTGGACTTCTGCGGCGAAAAGAATCTGCTGGTCAGCATCCGCGTGTCCATCGACGGCGTCGGAGACATGCACGATCAGGTCCGCAACGTGAAGCGGGGCTTCGACAAGGCCAACAAGACCATCGAGGCGATGCAGGCACTCGCGGCGCGCTCACCCCATTTCCAGTTCGGTATCGCATCCACGATTTTTGCGCAGAACCTTGACGACGCGAGGAACATCCGGGAGTGGGCGCGTTCGAAAGACCTCGACATCGTGTTCAACATGCTGCGGTTCACCGACAACATGCTGCACAACGCAGAACTCGAAACCAAGATCGGGTTCGGATCGCGCGAAGAGGAGTTCATGCGCGAGTTCTTCCTGGATCAGGTGGCGGGCGAATCCATCCTCAGCGGCCAGTCGTTCATGTATCTGCATTACGCCGACATGATTTCCAACGGCTACCACCGTACCATGCCGTGCCCGTTCCAGCGGCAGGGGTTGTTGCTCAACCCGAACGGCGAATTGTTTTACTGCGAGAACTCGGAAAAGCTGGGCAACGTGCTCGACACGCCTGCCGGCGACTTGTACTTCGGCGCGAGCCAGCTTGAGGGACGCGAGACGCTGAAGCGTGAGACCTGCCCCACATGCCTGAGCCCGTGTCAGGTCAACGTCGGCGCCATGAAGCAAGTGGTGCCGTACGTGAAGTTCCTGCGGCGGGCCTACAAGGTCAAGCACGACCCATCCCGTCACCTGAAGACCCTTCCCGATCCCGTGCGATGATGTGCGCACCGGGTTCTCCGGCACACGCCGGCCAACAGTCACAGTACGCCTTGTCGGAGGTTAAGTAATGAAAGCGCAGAAATTTCTGGTGGTGGCCATCGTTTCGTGTGTCGGCGCGATGATCGCCTGCAGTGAGAGTGGCCCCCGCTCGGTCACACTCGGTGATTCGCCGACGTCCCCGGGCTCGGCCCAACTGACGGCGCCGACACCCGAATCGCCGGTGTCGGACGCGCAGATTGACACGGTGCGCCCGACACTCGTCGCCCGCAACGGCTCGTCGAGCACGAACGGGGCGCGCACGTACGAGTTCCAGATTTCCGATCGCACCGACTTCCTCACCACGCTCGCGGCGCGATCCGGGATCGCGGAGAGCGCCCTCGGCACCACGAGCTACACCGCCGAAGCAGACCTGGCGCCATCGACGCGCATGTACTGGCGCGTCAGGATGTCCCAGGGCGGCTCCACCTCGGCCTGGTCGTCCACCGCGCAGTTCAGGACAAAGGTGGCGGGCTTCAACCGCCCCGGCGAATTGTACGACCCGCTGACCGGCTCTGAGACCATCGGCACACGCGTCGGCTCCACAACGTTCATGGGGACGCGCGGCATCCGAGTGGATGACGTGACGTCGTTTGTCAGATACCAATTGGCGCTCACGCTGACCTCGGGAGAAATCTCTGTGGAAGTCGAAGGCCTGGCGCCGAACCGCCCGAGTGAAAAGGCCCGCATTTTTTCCATGATGGATGGCACCGGCCGCCTCTTCGACAGCAAGTATCTCTTCAACGTCCAGTACCGCGGCATCCCGGGAAACCCCGATAACGCGATCTCCTACAAGCTGCTCATGGGCGATTCTTCCCTGAAGTACGAGCCCGACTTCGCCGCCCGTGCGGCGGGCGCGCGTTCGCTCAATCCGAACACAATGTACCTTTGGAGCGCGACGTGGGGCTCGACGTTCCGCCTGACGGTGCGCGA
>JBKJQX010000156.1:0-3291 GCA_046594875.1 Vicinamibacterales bacterium | reverse complement strand
GTCCACGGCGTGATGACAATGTGCCGTCCGGGTCTCCGCCGGCCAGGAAGTAGTACAAGACCAGACCAGCGCCTATGAATGCCACCGGCAACGGCATCGGCCATGCGGCGTGGAACTCCGGCACCAACATGAGGGCGGCCATCGCGCCAACGCCAAACATCAGCAGGACGATTCCGATCATGAGCGGCAGGCGTGGGTCTTCAGGCCGCGCCACTCTGACCGGATCGGCCGGCAGTTCAGGAAGCGGAATGCCCTTCTCAATGGCTGCCAGGCGCTCTGCGTGGATGACCTCCAGTTTCCGACGCCGTTCGAGAAACTTCAGGAGGAGGAACGCGATAACTCCCACTGTTAACGCGACGACGATGTAGGCGTCGCCCATGCTGTACCCGATTTGCTGCTCCATAGACTTTGAGACCGGGCGTCAGGCTCCGAGGTTGCGGTTTCCCCCCATCATGGCTTCACGTCGCAGCAGCGGTTGCCCAATCAGGTAAGGATTCAGCACGCGCCCAGTAGCCCCTTCAAGTCGTCCCAAGGCGTACTCAGCGTTGGCCAGCAGGAGAATGGAACGGCATTGGGTCATCGACCAGTCAGAACCTCGAACCGAGTTCGAATCCCACCCTCTCCGCCATACACACCTCCGGCTGCGCGGCGCCAGGCTTCTCTCTAGATGAACGCAGATTGCGGGCGAAACCTGACGGACGATTCCGTCGGAATAGAGGATTGCCCGCACGGACTCTTGAGGTCGCTCCACCCGCGTGCTATAGCGTGCAATGAAAAACTCTTCGATCAAGTGTGATGTCTCCACCTATGGGTCATCGTTACGCGTGACGTAACGACGACTTTGTGTCATCATCAGGGGGAGTGATCGTCAGCTATCGGGATTCGCGAACGGCTGATTTCGCGGCCGGCAAACGAGTCAAGGCGTTTTCGGGTATTGACCGACCGGCGCGCCTCAAACTGGACAGACTTGACGCCGCAGTCGAGTTGAAGGATCTGGCGGCGCTGCCGGGCAACCGCTTCGAATCCTTGAAGGGCGATCGGAAAGGCCAGTACAGCATCCGGATCAACGACCAATGGCGGATCTGCTTCGAGTGGCCGCCAGGATCGTCAGGTCCGACGAACGTCGAGATTGTGGACTACCACTAGGGGAGAACATGGCACGCATCGCAATTCATCCAGGGGAGCACTTGGCGGAAGAATTGGACGCTCTTGGCATGAGCGCGGCTGAGCTCGGGCGGCGAATGGACGTACCGACGAATCGCGTGACTGGAATTCTAAACGGGAAGCGCGCGATCACCGGCGACACAGCGCTACGCCTGGCGCATTTCTTCGGAACGAGCCCCGAGTTCTGGCTTAACCTCCAGGCGTTGTATGAACTGCGGTTGGCCGAGGCCAAGACGGGAAAGGCGATCAGGAGACTCCCGACGTTGAAGCACCTCGAAGGGGCGCGCGCTTAAGAGAATTGGGCTTCGCGCTTGGACGGGTCTGCAGCGTGCAACTGCGTGCAATGCGCCACGGTACCGCTGGCATTCAGGGCAATCGCGCTTCGTGACAAGCCCGCGGGGACACGGCGTCTACGAAATCCGCGACGATTTTCCAGATCCTTTACTATCGTTCCGACGTGGAATTCCCTCCGGCAGAACTCACTGACCAGCCGAAGAAACCAGTCAGGGGGCTGAGGGTCATTGGCGCGCTGGCTCTGCTCGCGCTGACAAAGCTCAAGGCCGTCGTCGCGTTCATCCTCCCCGCGCTCAAATTCCTCAAGCTCGGCAAGATCCTGACGACGTCAGGGTCCATGTTGGTGAGTGTCTGGTTCTACTCGCTGGCATTCGGCTGGAACTTTGCTTTCGGGTTCGTGCTGCTGATTTTCGTCCACGAGATGGGCCACGTGTTCGTGGCCTGGCGTCAGGGATTGCCGATCTCCGCGCCAATCTTCATCCCGGGCATGGGTGCGATCATCCTCGCGAAAGCGGAAGGCAAGTCAGCGTGGAACCAGGCAGTGATGGGTATCGGCGGCCCAATCGCTGGATCTTTAGGCGCCCTCGTCTGCTGGTGGCTGTATTCGTCCACGCAGAATGAGCTGTTTCTTGGCCTTGCCTACGTGGGCTTCATGCTCAATCTGTTCAACCTGATGCCTCTGTTTCCGCTCGATGGCGGCTGGATTACCGGTGCCGTGTCGCCCTATCTCTGGCTCATCGGCATCGCCGGGCTCATCGTTGCTTTCCTGACCGGCCATATCCGCAACCCGATTATTTTCGTGCTTCTCATCTCCTCGCTGCCGCGCCTGTGGCAGGGAGTCCGTTACGGCATCGCTCATGGTCCTGGTGTTCAACCGGCCACACTCGAGCAGAAGGTCAAGATGGGCCTGGCGTACGTGGCTTTGATTGGCGCCCTGGCGTGGGCCATGGGAGCAACGCACAAGGACTGGACGCCTGAGCGTCAGAACCAGTACTTCTCCGACGATCGAACGTAGCTCGTCAGGGGTTGGCGACTCCGTCCGCATCAGCGTAACGCGAAGCGGCGAATGCCCTCGATCGAATCAAATCCCTGATCGAAAGTCGCGATTTCCACGATGTCGTGATTGAGCATCACCGCTGCATGGATGGCGTCTCGTACACTGATCCCCTCGATGTCCGTGACCAGACGCCGCGCCCGGTCGGTGTCGGCCAGGGCCACCGGCAACACTACGGGGCACAGCTGCACGAAGAGGTCGTACACCCCGCCGGCCAGATCCAGGCGCTTGAGCGCCGAATAGCGGTAGAGGATCTCCTGCAGCACCTCGGTGCTGGTACAGATCTCCACATCGCCTGCGCGCGCCATCTCCAGGAATCGCTGTGACGAGGCTCGATGTGGGTGCTCGCGACCCGCCACGTACATAGGAATGTTCGAGTCGACGAAGATCATCAGCCTCGACCGGCCTCTATCTCCGACAACATCTGGCCAATGTCGCCAGTGGGACCACCGAGGGCTTTCAACCGCTCAAGGGGATCGGCTGCGGGTCGATCGTCAGCCAACTGCCGTTCGATGGCCTCGCGCACCCAGGCACCGGCAGATGTCCGCTTGCGCTGGGCCGCTTTCTGAATCCGACGTCGAAGACTTTCAGGGACTAGCACCTGAAGGCGGTGGCTACTCATACACACATACTACTATGTGCAAGCCTCCGGAATGGCAGCACAAATTGTAAGGGTTGGATTGCGTGACGTTCAGCGGCGGCTACAGCTCGACCACCTTGCCGGGGTTCATGCGGTTGTCGGGGTCGAGGGCGCGCTTGATGGCGCGCATGACGTCCAC
>JBKJQX010000144.1:0-12072 GCA_046594875.1 Vicinamibacterales bacterium | reverse complement strand
ACGAGCCCAGGTGGGCGCGCAGGGCCGGGTCCAGATAATCCGTGACGGTGAGTACGTTCTTGTCCTTCAGGAACGCCATGTACTTCGTCACGGCTGCATTGGCGCGCTGGGTGTACTCCTCGGGACTTGACGCGGCCGTGAGCGGCGGTAGCCCCCTGTTGCGTTGTTCCTCGAGCTTCAGCGAGGCGTGGGCTCGCGCGAGTTCGCGCTTGAGCAGCACCACTTCCTCGTCCCACGACATCGGCACCAGATGCACATTGCGGAGGCTCCAGGTGTAGTCCGCCTTGCCAATCCCTGACGGTCCCGTCTTTGAAGCGGCTTGTGACTCGAGCCACGAGACAAAGGAGGCCGTGGCCGCGCCGGCATCGCGAATCGCCGCCTTGAGTTCGTCCCCGGCCGTTGTGGTTCTGGCTGCCAGGGCCTTCAGGTCTTCCACCTGTTCCTGCATGGTACCCATGCCGGTCATCCAGAGGTCGCGCGCGTTGCCGGTGAGGTTGCGGCGAGCCTGTCGCAGGAGCGGCGGAATGCCGTGCAGCTCCCGGGCCAGCCGTCCCTCGTCTTCGGCCGAGAGGGGGAAGGTGTACGTCCACAACTCGACGACCGCGTGATGCGTGGGTCCTTCGTGCGCCGGCGTGTCGCTTTGCGCCGTCCAGATCGACTGGTAGTACGCCGGGTCGCGCACCCAGGGCTTCAGGACGCGGATGTAGAAGTCGAGGCCGTTCATCTGCGCGCGCACCAGTTCGTAATCGACGCGCTGTTCGATGGGCCAGGCTTTGGGGTCGATGGCGGCCAGCCGGGATTGATACCGCTTGAGCGCGGCGTGCCTGCGCGCGGTGGTCGCAGCCGTATAGTCGGGCGCGCCCTCAAGGAGCGGCGGGCGCTCGAACGCCGACCAGTCGGTGAAGAGCGCGACGAGATCCTGGTAGCCGCCGGTCGAGGTGCGTTGCGCCAGCGCTGTGGCGCCGCACGCGAGCACAACGGCCAGAGCCAGATTCAAGGGGGAGTGACGAGTCATGACGGCCTCCAATTGCCCGCGCGATCATCGCACAACCGGGCGCACAACCCGACGGAAGCTTGACAGACCCTCCGGCATGGCCATAATCGCTGCCGGAGCCACACACTGACTGACATCTTCCGCCAGGTCTACGACCCGGTCGCCGGCAGCGTGCTGCTGTCCGCCCTGGTCGCATCACTCCCACCCCTGCTGCTCGCGGTCATGCTCGCCGTGCTCCGCGTCGCGCCCTGGCGCTCGGCCATCGCCGGCGCGGCCGCTGCGTTTGTGCTCGCCTGGCTCGTCTGGGGCATGCCGCTGTCTCTGACGCTGGCGGCGGCCACGCACGGCATGGCCTACGGCTTGTGGCCGATCTGCTGGATCGTCCTGAGCGCGGTCTTCTTCTACAACCTGTCGGTTGAGAGCGGCGACTTCGATGTCATTCGCCGTTCGCTCGCGCGCCTGACTGGCGATCGTCGCATCCAGGTCCTTCTGGTCGCCTTCTGCTTCGGCGCGCTCATCGAAGGCATCGCCGGCTTCGGGGCACCCGTGGCCATCACCGCGGCCATGATGGCCGGACTCGGCATCAACCCGATCATGGCGGCCGTGCTTGCGTTGCTGGCGAACACCGCACCTGTCGCGTTTGGTTCGCTGGGCATTCCCGTCACGACGCTGGGCGGGCTGCTGGCCCCAATGCTGGGCAGCGATACCCAGACCACCACGATGGCGCTCTCAAAGATGGTGGGACGGCAGCTCCCGTTTTTTTCGCTGCTGATTCCCGCCTACCTGATCGTCATCTTTGCCGGGTGGCGACGGATGACTGAAGTCTGGCCCGCCGTGTTCGTCGCAGGTCTGAGCTTTGCGATCGGACAGTTTGTGGTCTCGAACTTCGTGGGACCGGAACTGACAGACACGCTGGCGGCGCTGCTGTCACTCGCGTCGGTCGCGCTGCTCCTGAAAGTGTGGCGGCCCGCCGAGGAATACACCGGCGGCGGCGCGCCGGCCGTGGCGCACGATGGCCCACCCGACACCGGCCGCCGCGTGATGCGCGCCTACGCCACCTACGGCATCCTCGTCGTCACGGTCCTGATTGGTCAGTCGGGCAACTTTGCCGGCATGTCGCAAGTGCCCCCGCCCGCCAACGTCACGTCGCTGCTGCGGTGTGGACAAATCGGCAACCGGATGTGCCCCGACCCATGGCTGGGCGAACCGGCGTCGGTTGATCCGCAGGGGCTGCGATTCCCGGTCTGGGAGTTCAGCTGGCCCGGCGCGTACCGGATGGAGGGCGGCAGACCCGCGGCGGTGGTGCAGCGCGAAGTACCGGTGGCGCCCAAGTCGAGTCCGTATCCGCTGACGTACCGGCTCGATTTTCTGGCCACGGCAGGCACCCTGGTGTTCCTGGCGGCGCTTCTCGCGTTTGTGCCGATGTTCGTGTGCGGCATCCGGCCCCCGGCGCTGACGCGCGCGTTCGGGCAAACCGTCCGGCAGTTGCGATTGCCGATCGTCACCATCGCCTTCATCCTCTCGATTGCCACCGTCATGAACTACTCGGGCATGACCTCGTCCATGGCGTTGGCGCTGGCGAAGACCGGCTGGTGGTTCCCGTTTTTCTCTGCGTGGCTGGGGATGATCGGCGTCTTTCTCACCGGCAGTGATACGGCATCGAACACGCTCTTTGGACCGTTGCAGGCCACAACCGCCGGGGTCACCGGTGTGGATCCCATCCTGATGGGCGCCACGAACAGTTCCGCCGGCGTCATGGGCAAGATGATCAGCCCGCAGAACCTGTCGGTGGGTGCGGCCGGCGTCGGCGCCGTCGGACGCGAGGGCGAGATCCTTCGTCACGTGCTGATGCACAGTCTGATCCTGACCACGCTCATGGGATTGCTGGCGATGCTCCAGGCGTACGTGGTGCCGTGGATGGTGCCGACGCTCACGCCATGACCCTGACCGCACGACTCGCACTCAAGGTCTTCGCGATCGTCATGGTGACCATCGGCGTCGAGGCGTGGATGGGCCGGTCGTGGTTCGGGCCAGACGGGCGGTTTGGCTGGCTCGAGCTGGACATCTGGAGCAGTAGCCAGTCGCAACGCGTCTTCGATCCCTACACGTTCTCGCACATCCTCCACGGCGTCTTGTTCTACGCGCTGTTGTGGCTGGTGGCGAAGAAAAGCTCCATCAGTTCGAGGTTCATTGGCGCCGTGGCCCTCGAAGCAGTATGGGAGATTCTCGAGAACTCTCCCATCATCATCGATCGTTATCGCGCCGTGACCATCGCGCAGGGCTATGTGGGCGACAGTATTCTCAATTCGGTAAGCGACATCATCATGGCCGGTCTTGGGTTTGTGCTGGCCTGGAAGATGAGCGTCCGAAGCAGTATCGCGTTTGTCGTGGTGACTGAGGTGGCGCTGCTGTTCCTGATACGCGACAACCTGACCTTGAACATTCTCATGCTCGTATGGCCGGTGGACGCCGTCCGTGCGTGGCAGATGGTGGGACACTGAGCCCCATAATCAGCGGGGCGTGCCGACTCTCTACCTCACCGCGTGGAATATCGAGTCGGCGATCCTGTAGGTGCCGTCCCGATACACGATCAGGTGCTGGTCGATCATTCCCCGGTGAAATCCATGAGGCAGCGGTGGCAGTTGATGCTCGAGGGCGGCCGGGAGCGGCTTGAGCCGCTTCTGCAACCCCGGCGGCAGCGTGCCGTTGCGCTGGAGCTGTTTCTCAAGGCCCGGAGGCAGATCGCCGTTGCGTTTGGTCAGCCCCGGCGGCAAGCCGGAATGCTGCCCGTAATAGCGATCAATGACCTCCCGATCGTGCTGGCCAAATCTGGGCTCATGATCGGCATCGGCTTTGGCCGCTTTTGTTCCGGCGGCCTTGTTCTTGTCCTGACCGCGCCCCCGGCCCTGTGCCAGAGCCGGGTCTGCGAACGACGACGCCAGGAGCGAGACGACGAAAACGCCTGCGGCTGCGAGGGTGCTGTTTTTCATGGCTATGCTGTGTCCTGCACTCACACTACCGGCCTTCGACGACTCCCGATGTTTCGTAGTGCACACGGGCGCCGTGGTATTGTCGGCGGCTGATGCCGGTTTGCGATGGCCAATGAGCTTGAGCGACTGACGACGCTGCTCGCGCCCCGTTATCGAGTGGAACGGGAGCTTGGGCGTGGTGGCATGGCTACGGTATTTCTCGCCCGGGATCTCAAACACGATCGCGACGTCGCCATCAAGGTCTTCAGGTCCGAACTGGCGCAGGCTCTCGGGCCCGAACGATTCCTCCGCGAGATCACCCTGACGGCGCGGCTCGAGCATCCCCACATTCTTCCGTTGCTCGACTCGGGAGAGGCCGGTGGACTGTTGTATTACGTCATGCCGTTTGTCGAAGGCGAGTCGCTCCGCGATCGGCTCACTCGCGAACGGCAGCTTCCGATCGAGGACGCGCTCGCGATCACCCGCGAAGTGGCCGACGCGCTGCACTACGCACACCAACTTGGCGTCATCCATCGCGATGTGAAGCCGGAGAACATCCTGCTCGCCGGCGGACATGCGCGCCTGGCGGATTTTGGCATCGCCCGATCCGCTGGAGCGGGCGACAGCGAGGCCCTGACCGAGGCTGGAGTCGCGATCGGAACAACCGCCTACATGAGTCCCGAGCAGTCGACGGGCACCCGAAACCTCGATCGGCGTACCGACATCTACAGCCTGGCCTGCGTGACGTACGAAATGCTGGTCGGCCAGCCCCCCTTCACCGGCGCGACCGCGGCGGCGATCATTGCGCGCAAGTCGGGCGAAGCGGCCCCAGGGCTGCGCATCGTACGAGAGGCAGTGCCCACCGAGGTGGAACAGGCCATTCTCCGTGCGCTGGCTCGCGTGCCTGCCGACCGGTTCTCGACCGTATGGCAGTTCGTTGAGGCCATTGAGCGCGGCCACACCGCGGTGGCCGAAGAGGCACCTCTCCCGCTTTCGCCCGACGCGCAGACACGGCTCGCAAAAGCCGACGGGCCGGCACAAACGGTGGCGGGAGGGCCGGCGAAAGGTGCAATGCGCGGCTACGCGATTGCGGCGGTCCTGGCCGCCTCACTCATCGCCGTTGTGTTCTGGGTCGTGTATCGAGACGCGGACGCCCGATGGCTGGCGGGTGAGGCGTTGCCGAAGATCGAGGCCGCCCTCGATACCGCCGATTGGGAAACCGCGTTTGCCATCGCGCGGCAAGCCGAACGTCGCGTGCCCGATCATCGCGAACTCCGCGAACTCTGGCCCAGAATGTCATGGCATGTGACCATTCAATCTGAACCTGCGGGCGCCACGGTACGCCGGCAGGCGTATGGGGCCACCGACGACAAGTGGGAGGACCTGGGTCGCACGCCGCTCGAGAACATCCGTATTCCATACGGCTTGTCGCGCCTTCGCTTCGAGCTTGAGGGATATGAGCCTCTGGTACGGGCGCTCGGTGGCGCACACATCAACTGGAGTCAGTTGGCCGCCGGCTTCCCGGACGATCTGCTGGTGGGGCCGGAGATCTTCAAGCTCGACACGAAGGCCTCGCTTCCGCGCGACAAGGTCCGGGTTCCGGGATGGAAGTTCGCCGCCGGCGGCGACGTGCTCAGTCTCAGCGACTTCTTCGTGAGTCCTCACGAGGTGACGAACGCCGAGTACAAGACATTCGTGGAAGGTGGCGGATATCAGCGACGCAACCTGTGGGATCCCGTGGTTGCCAACGGCAGGACTATCACCTGGGACGAAGCGATGGCGTTGTTTGTCGATCGCACAAGGCGACCCGGACCGAGCACCTGGGAGGCAGGTGACTACCGCGAAGGGGAGGCGGACTTCCCCGTGTCAGGAGTGAGTTGGTACGAGGCGGCGGCGTACGCGCGTTTCGCCGGCCAGGAGTTGCCGACGGCTCACCACTGGCAGCAGGCGCTCGCAAATTCCATGTTCCCGTGGCTGCTTCCTGCCAGCAACTTTGGTGGAGACGGTCCCCGAGCTGTCACCGCGAGCCGCGCCATGAGCCACGTCGGGGTGTTCGATCTGGCGGGCAACGTCCGTGAGTGGACGTCCACCGAAATCGGCGCCGAGCGCATCATCCTGGGCGGCAGCTTCAACGATCCCTATTACATTGCCGGCACAGCCGATACTTCCGCTCCACCGGCCGACCGCTCACCCGGAAACGGAATCAGGCTTGCCGTCACCACCGACGACCCGGCGGTGGCTGCCCGGGTCAGGGAACCGCTCGCCCATCGCAGCACGGCGGCTCCTGTTGATGCGCGGCAGCCGGTGTCCGATGAAGTCTACGCGGCCTACGGGCGCGTCTTCGACTACAGCCGCGGGCCGTTGAACGCGTCGGTCGCGGCCACAGACAACACTCGGGTCTGGATCCGCGAGCGCATCCAATTTGATGCCGGGTACGGCAGCGAGCGCATGCTCCTGTATCTCTATCGCCCGACCACGGGGTCCGGGCCGTACCAGACCGTCGTGTACTGGCCAGGATGGGATACGTTCGCCCTCAACGACATTGACGAGTATTTCGCGAAGCAAGTCGACTTCATCGTGAAGAGTGGACGCGCGGTCGCCTTCCCGATCTACAAAGGGATCTTCGAACGCCGGATCGGCAATGCGCGACGGCGTCCCGATTTCAACACGCCCGAATACCGCGACAACGCGATCGACACCGTCAAGGACCTGCGGCGGACAATTGACTACCTGGAAACGCGACCCGACATCAATCGTCAGGCGATCGCGTTCTTCGGCTACAGCTGGGGCGGCGTGAATGGGCCAATTGCGATGGCGCAGGAACCCCGCATTCGCGCCGGTGTGATCGACATCGGTTTTCTGCCTCCGATGATGACGATCCCGGAGGTCGATCCAGTCAACGCGCTGCCGCGTGTACGCCAGCCGACGCTGATGCTCAGTGGGCAATTTGATTCCATGATCCCCGTCGCAAACGCGGAGCGATACTTCGCGCTTATCGGCGCGCCGGCGTCACAGAAGAAGCATGTGGTGGCCATCGGTGGCCACTTCATCCCACGCGACCTGCTCATTCGGGAGGTGCTGGACTGGCTTGATTCGCACCTCGGACCAACGCGGCGCGGACCATGACTGAACGCCAGACCACGGCCGAATTTCCGCCCGACTGCGCTCTCATCGAAGTGCGTGTGTCGGATCTCAACCAGTTGTTCAACTCGTTCGATCCGACGCCGTTTCAGGGTCGCGATTTGGATCCACAGGCCGAGGAGTTCATCGTCGGCTGGGCGCGCGAGGTGCGCAGCAAGGTTCCGCTCGGCCTGCTGGTGCATGTCGATCACGAAGCGGCGTCCGTCGATGCAGACACGATGGTGCACACCGCCGTACGCGACCATTTCAACCGTCGAGCCAATGCGACGCGGCAGAAGCTGCGTCAGTTGTTCCGGCTTGGGCGCAGAAGCCTGCTGATTGGTGTGGCGTTTCTCGCGACATGTATTGCGCTCGGCGACGCGATTGAGACCGTCGCTCCTGCAAGCCGCTTTGCCGGCATCGTGAGTGAAAGCCTGCTGATCGGCGGCTGGGTCGCGATGTGGCGACCGATCGAAATTTTTCTGTACGAATGGTGGCCGATTCGCGCGGAGGCGGTCCTTTCGGATCGGCTCAGCGCGATGCGTGTGCGGGTCACATCAACGCAGGTCCGATAGGGGCCACGTCCACGCGATGGAGGAGTGATGAAGCGACGCGAATTTTTGATCACGTCAGTTCTGGGCGCCGCCGGCCTCGCGGCAGGCCGGACGACATCCGCCCTCGGGCTCGACTTCGAGACGCGCAAGATTCTCATCGCCGGCGGCGGCTTCGGCACCGCGTTCATCCGCTACATGGCGGAACTCACCGGCAAGCCGCGGCCGAAACTCTGTTACCTGCCGACCGCCTCCGCTGACGGACCCGCCGGCATCATCACGTGGTTTCGCAACTGCGCCCCACTCAACGTTGAGCCTTCGGTCCAGGAGAGCTTCATCGCCAGCACCCGCCAGACCCGCAGCTGGGAGGAGGTCTTCCTCTCGGTGGACGGCATCGTCTGTTCCGGCGGCAACACGCTGAACCAGCAGGCCATCTGGAGGGCACAGGGTATCGACAACGTGCTGCGCCAGGCCTGGGACCGCGGCATCGTGCTCGGCGGCGCGAGCGCGGGCTCGCTATGCTGGTTTGAGGAAGGCACGACCGACTCGCGGCCGAAGGAACTGACCACGGTGCAGGGACTGGGATTCATCAAGGGGAGTCACTCGCCGCACTACGACGCGGAACCCGGCCGCCGGCCGCTCTATCAGAAGCTGATCGGGTCCGGCCAGATGAAACCCGGCTACGCCTGCGACAACGACGCGGGGATTTACTTCGAAGACAACACGGTGAAGCGCGTCGTCGCGACCCGCGCGGGCGCGAAGGTGTACCACGTCAGCGTCGCGGGAGGACAGGTGGTGGAGCGGGTCATGGAACCGGAGATGATTTCCGTGACCTCCACAGGTTCTTAGCGAACGGCCGCCAGCGTGTCTGGCATGGACACGCTGCGCCTTGATCTCGCCTACACACTGCCCTTCGCGCTGCCCCTGGCGTGATCAGCGTGGCCCCTCGGGCTTGAGAACCAGCCCGAGCTACGTACGGTGCAGACCGCGTAGCTCGGCCGTCCGCAAAGTAGCGCGGCCGTCCGGAACGTAGCGCGGCCGTCCGGAACGTAGCTCGGCCTGGTTCTCAAGGCCGAGGCACGGCCGTTTGACGCGTGTACCAATAGCCTAGTACAATAGGTCATCGTGGCGATTGTCAGTATCGACCCCCGTGACCGGACGCCGATTTACGCCCAGCTTGAACGCGGCTTGCGCGCGGGGATTGCCACCGGCACGCTGAGCCTTGGCGCGCAGTTGCCCACGGTCCGCCAACTCGCCGTGGACCTGCAGATCAACGCCAATACGGTGGCGCGCGTGTACCTGGAACTCGAGCGCGCCGGCATCATTGAAACCAGGCGCGGGGTCGGCTCGTTCATTGCCGCCACGCCCAGACAGGCGCATCCGCCCAAAGAACACGACCGGCGGCTGCGGAGCTTCGTCACGCGCACTCTTGCCGCCGCCGAGGCGGCGGGTTTCACGATAGACGACGTCCTTGCCGCCTTGGCTTCACACAAAAAGGGAGAGCTGAAATGAGTCCCGACCTTCGCGTACCTCGTGCCAACGTAATCGCCATCCTGATTCTGCTGGTCGCCACCGCGTCTTCGTACTTCGTCTGGAGTCGGGGCGGCCCGGTGTGGCTGGCTGGCATCCTGTTCGCAATCGGGATCATCCTCATGCAGGCGCCGCGAGTGGCCGAGCAGTGGGAGCGTGCGGTGGTGCTGCGGCTTGAACGTCTCTACGAAGGGCTCAAGGACAAGGGCGCGTTGATGCTGGTGCCCAGCAGCGCGGTGGAGTCGCTGGGCATGGGCGGCATGCTGGGTGCTGCCGCCATGGGCCAGGCCCGGCTCAAGGCCGACGTGGCGCCGCCGATTGACGGCGCGGCCTGAACCGCGGGGCCTGCCGGGTCGTATGTGAGTTGCTGGAGGCACCGTGGGTTTAATTAACTGGATGTTCGACATTTATCAGCACACGCAGATCGACAAGCTGCGCGATGAGACGGCGCGCGCCCGTGCCGAGGCGTCGGTGAGGGCGCCGGGCGGCGGCGTGGACGCCGAGAAGCTGGAACGGGCGATTGGCGAACTCGCACTCGCAGTCAAGACCATGCAGCGCGTCATGGTGGAGAAGGGCGTCTGCACCGCCACCGAGTTTGGCGAGAAGCTGAATCAGATCGATCTCGAGGATGGCCGCATCGACGGCCGCGCCCCTATCTAACCTGGCACGGTAAAATGGATCCATGAGCGGCCTGGCCACGGACCTGCGCGGTGTGATCGAGCCCTGCGCCTCATGCGGTACGCGAAACCGCCTTCCGTACGACCGGCTGGGCTTGGCCGTCCGATGCGGCAAGTGCCAGGCCGAACTCCCGCAGCCGTCTACGCCGGTCGTTGTCGCCGACTCCGCGCAGTTTGATGCACTGGTGTCGGGAGCGAGCCTTCCGGTGCTCGTGGATTTCTGGGCGGCGTGGTGCGGACCATGCCGGATGGTGGCGCCGGAGCTCGAACGCGTGGCGGCCAGACAGACGGGTGGCCTGCTCGTGGTCAAGGTCGATACCGAAGCCCTGCCCGACCTGGCGCAGCGCCTGATGATTCAGTCGATCCCGACACTCGCCGTCTACCACCGCGGCACGATGGTGGGCCGCCAGGCCGGTGCGATGATGGCCGACGGCATCGAGGCGTTCGTGCGCCAGTCGCTCGCCCAGCCGTCCTGATCACCATGAAGATGTCCTGATCACCATGAAGATCATGGAGATCCATGGAGCTGTCAGAAGCGCAATGTTGGGAGCCGCCAGAGGCGGCGCCCAACGTTGCGCCTTCATGGACCTTCATGCGCTTCATGGTGAACATCCCATCTCAGCCGCCCACTGGCGGGCCGCCATCGTAATACAGGCCGCTGTCCGGATGCGGTCGCTGGTATCCTTTCCCGATGGCGAAGAAGTACTGGCTGATGAAGTGTGAGCCCGCCGCATACACGATCGCGGACCTCAAGCGCGACGGCCGCACGAGCTGGGAAGGGGTGCGCAATTATCAGGCGCGCAACTTCATGCGTGACGACATGCAGGAGGGCGACGCCGTCCTGTTCTACGCCTCCAACGCCGACCCGTCAGGCGTCACCGGCCTCGCCACCATCGCACGGGCGGGATATGCAGACCACCTATCCTGGAAGAAGGGCCACAAATACTTCGACGCGGCCAGCTCACAGGACAAGCCGCTCTGGTACATGGTGGACATCGCCTTTGTGGAAGAATTCGCCAGCACGGTGCCGCTTGAAACGCTGAAGGCCACGCCGGGCCTTGAGCAGATGAAAGTGATCCAGAAGGGGAGTCGGCTGTCGGTGCAACCCGCCACCAAGGCCGAACACGACATCGTCGTCCGCCTCGGCCGGAAGCTGCGACCCGCGGCGCGCTGATGCCTGGTACCACGCCGCCCCGCACGGCATTGCCGGTGCTTGTTGCCCTCAGTGTCTGCCACCTCCTGAACGACCTGCTGCAGTCGCTGCTGCCGGCGCTGTATCCGCTGCTGAAGAACTCGTACTCGCTCGACTTCTGGCAGATCGGCATGATCACGTTGACCAACCAGGTCACGTCATCACTGCTGCAGCCGGTGGTCGGCCACTACACCGACTCGCGGCCGCATCCCTATTCGCTCCCCGTCGGGATGGGTTTCACGTTAACGGGGCTCCTCCTCCTGGCGTCGGCCAATTCGTACGCGTGGTTGCTCGCTGCTGCCGCGTTGGTCGGCATCGGGTCATCCATCTTCCATCCCGAGTCGTCGCGCATCGCGCGGCTGGCCTCGGGCGGCAAACACGGCCTGGCCCAATCGCTGTTTCAAACGGGTGGAAATTTCGGCACGTCGCTCGGCCCCTTGCTCGCGGCCTTCTTCGTGTTGCCGCGCGGACAGGGCAGCGTGGCCTGGTTCTCGCTGCTGGCCTTGCTCGCTATCGTCATTCTGTGGCGCATCGGCCGCTGGTACTGGACCACCGGCCAGGAACGGCGTCGTACGGCTGGACACTTACGCCCGGTGCACGGACTGCCACGCGCGAAGGTGCAGCGGCTGCTCGCCATTCTGCTGGCTCTGGTGTTCTCGAAATACGTCTACGTCTCGAGCTTCGTCAGCTTCTTCATGTTCTTCTTGATCGATCGCTTCGACGTATCAGTGCAGCAGGCGCAGATTCACCTGTTTGCGTTTCTCGGCGCTGTGGCGGCGGGCACATTCATCGGCGGGCCCGTTGGCGATCGCATTGGCCGCAAACCCGTCATCCTCATCTCCATCGTCGGCATCCTGCCGTTCACGCTGGTGTTGCCTTACGCCAACTTGTTCTGGACGACGGCGCTCAGTGTGGTGATTGGCCTAGTGTTGTCGTCAGCGTTTTCAGCCATCCTGGTTTTCGCGCAGGAACTGGTGCCGCATCGCGTGGGACTGGTGTCGGGACTGTTCTTCGGCTTTGCGTTCGGCGTGGCGGGTGC
>JBKJQX010000072.1:0-2612 GCA_046594875.1 Vicinamibacterales bacterium | reverse complement strand
CGACGGCGGTCACCGTGAGAAGCAGGCCTGACAGGAAAAGGAAGAGCGGCCACGAAAACAGGCTGAGCTGGAAGAGGCTGGCCAGCACGCTGGTGATCAGGACGTAGATCCCCAGAGCGCCGACGAGTGTGAACACGAGCGGCCGTTTGCCGGGAATCCAGGTGCAGGTGAACGGCACACGACGCCAGTCGATCAGCATCACTTCGGCCATCGCCAGTCCCGCTAGCACAGAGAGCAGCACCGTTCGCCACGTGTCGATGCCGATGACCCAGAACTGCAGCGGCACCGCGACCACCAACACGGGTGCGACGACCAAGCGCAGGCACGCCTGATCGACGGCGGCCAGGTGCAGGGCCGGTACAGCAAGGCGTACGCGCACAGGCCGGCCACCATCACCACGCTCGTGCCGAGCACTCCCGCGCGGTGCCCACATGGAGCCCAAGGGGGCAACGCGGCTCGTCCCCGGAGCCCGCTAGCCACTTCATACGGACGATCGGCGACCTTTGAAGACGGGTTTCTCTTCGCTCAAGTCCGACCAGAACAGACCGCGATCTGATCCGGCATACAGGCGTCGCGTTTGTCGTCGAACACGAAGTCACGCAAGGGTTGGCCATCAACAACATCGGGCAGCGTGGCCACGAGGGTGTAGGACGCGTCTGACCTGGCCGGCGTGGTGGAAGCCGCGGGTGTTGCGTGAACGGCACTGACCAAGGCCAGGCCAACTGCGGCAGGGGCCGCGAGGCGAGAAATGCGCGTCGACGTCACCGGAACGCTCCAAACTGGCGGACTGGCACTCTCATCGTAGCGTCAAGGCAGGCTGGATGTGACGTCAAGTCGCGCCAATCGCTGCCATTCACGCGTGACGTGCAAATGGCGCCTCTCGTCGCTTGCGTGGCGTGACCTATTTGCGAAATCTTCTTGCCGGCGCAGGTCCGCCAGTAAACGCCCGCCGCCGTGTCACGCATCGCATTCATAGGGGGAAGTAGGACTCATGCACACCACCACTGGAACAGCCAAGCCAATCGCTCGCCGCTTCACACGCAGCCTTGTCGCCATCGTCGCGGCATCCTTCGCCACAGTCATCATCCATGCGGCCGGGCCGATAATGCCCGACTTCTCCACGCTGACGGCCGGCTGGTCCACTGACCGCTACGAACCGGCGGCCTTCGAGAATGTCGGCACGTTTGAGGGTCGCGACAACGTGCTCGGAATCACCATTGATGAAACCACCGGAGAATTTGCTCGGCCCGGAGGACAGCAGGGATTGTTCTACGCCACACAGGGCCGCAAGTACACGTTCAGCCCCCTGGCCGGACCAGGGTCGGTGCTGTCGGCCAATCTGTACATCCCTGCGTCCTGGGGTGACAGCGCCAACGGACACGTCCGGACTGACATCTGGGGCACCATGGTGGACGTCGCAGACGTTATCAGTGCCTATCCGATCATCGGCTTCTCTAACTACGGCGGCGCCGCCCGCTTCCGTGTGTGGGATGGGGACATTGGCTGGGTGAATCTCGACACGGCGGTCACCTATGACGCATGGACCGCGTTCGCCATCGAACTTCTCGCAGACTCGTCCATCAACTTCTACATCAATGGAGACCTAGTTTATACGGACTCCACGACCGAGAGCTCCGTGGCCTTCAAGGAAGTAATCATGCAGGCCTATAACTTCGACCACACCGATCTCCCAAGCGCGGTCCTGGCCCCCTACACTGCACACTGGAGCAATAATTACTCGCCGATTAGCGCGGGTCAGTGCAAGAACGGCGGCTGGCAGACGCTGTTCCGCGCCGACGACACGCCCTTCATCAATCAGGGCGCGTGCGTGAGTTACGTCAACACGGGCAGGTAGCCCTGCGAACATTCCATCCGGCGGCCTCGCTCTCGGAGCGAGGTCGCCGGAATCCATGAAGCGTTCCGATGAAGATCATCATCTGGGGCTAACTGCGGCACCCCATCGCGCACGCCTTTTGTGTGCGGGAATTTCCGCGCGACATCCGCAATTCGACCCTTGATGAAATCTCCTCAGGGGCCGAGCACTATTCCGCGCCCTCGCCATCCGCAGCCGCTACAGTGCGCCTCCCGTATTGGCGCATTACTTCCTGCCCATCTGCTGGATGGAGGACATTCCCGAACGGAGAGCTCACCGTCGGCGGCAGTGTCCAGGCCGCGTCCACCGGCGGCTGGGTCTGATATCAATTCGGGGTTAGGTCACCGAACTCTCACCGACACAGCCACTTCATACGGACGATCGGCCTCAACGCAGCCCCAGCACCTGTATCCGAAACGGCTCATCTTCGAACTGAAGCGGCTGATTGAGCCAGGCCCGCTGGCGGCGATTGCGCGCGACGGCGGTCACCGTGAGAAGCAGGCCTGACAGGAAAAGGAAGAGCGGCCACGAAAACAGGCTGAGCTGGAAGAGGCTGGCCAGCACGCTGGTGACCAGAACGTAGATCCCCAGAGCGCCGATGAGTGTGAACACCAGCGGCCGCTTGCCGGGAATCCAGGTGCAGGTGAACGGCACGCGCCGCCAGTCGAGCAACATCACTTCAGCCATGGCCAGGCCCCCCAGCACCGAAAGCAGCAACGTGCGCCAGGCGTCGATGCCG
>JBKJQX010000014.1:0-22701 GCA_046594875.1 Vicinamibacterales bacterium | reverse complement strand
GCCAACGGCATGTGACGCGGCAACAGTCATCAGTGGGTCCACTTCGATATGCAGGTCGATGTGATACTGCAGTCCGGTCTTGCGTGCAAACATTTTGTCGATACCAAGGACGCCCGGCACCGTTCTGGCTACTGCGATCACCTCGGCCGACAGCTCCGCCGGTGGCATGGTGTCAACAAGCTCGCTGGATGCACCCTTCACCACTCGCAGGCCGGTGATGACCACCACGATGCCGACCACGAACCCGCCATAGTGATCGGCCACAAGGAATCGGCCGGGGTCGTACATCGCGAGGCCCACGGCCGTGAGCGCCGCCACGGCCGACAGGATGTCTACCGCGTCATTCCAGGCGTCGGCCACCAGGGCTGAACTCCGAATCTTGCGCCCCACCCGGAACTTCCATGACGCCATGACGCCGCGAAGAATGATGGCCACCAGCAGCGCCACAACTGCGCTCGGACCGGGCGGTACATGGCTCGCGCCGATGGCTTGAAGCGACTTGTAACAGATCATCACGCCGCCGGCTGCCAGGATCACGCCCACCAGGAAGGCCGACAACGTTTCAAAGCGCCCATGGCCATACGGATGGTCATCGTCGGCCGGTCGCGCCGCCACTCCCATGCCGATGACGACAATGCTCGATGCCAGCACATCTCCGGCGAATTCGAATCCCATCGCCAGCACGGATGTTGAATACGCCCAGAGGCCGACGATGATGTTGCTGAACGCCAGGAATGCACTGACGCCGATTCCCAGACGAGCGACGCGGCGTGCCGTCCGGTACGACTCCTCAACCGCGCTCATCCTTCGTATTGTGCCCCGGATTGCTACGGCCCTTCTGCTTCGTGCTACCCTCGGGTGTTTTATGTCGACGCCCATCCTCGAGTTCGTGCTCAAGAACTACAAGAACTTCAATTCCCGGGCCACGCGCGATGCCCTGATTGCGTATTGGACCCATGTCGACAACGGCGGCCGGATGTTCTGGGCCATGGCCGGCGCAATGTCTTCGGCCCAGTTGGGTATCACGCTGGCGCCGGCGATTCGAGAAGGGCTCGTGCACGGTCTTTCGGTGACCGGTGCGAACCTCGAGGAGTCGTTGTTCCGCCTTGTGGCTCACGACAGCTACAAGGATTTTCCGGAGTACCGCTACTTCACGAAGCAGGACGACACCCGGATCCTCAACGAGCGTATGCGTCGGGTTACCGACACCAGCATTCCGGAAGACGAAGCGTTTCGCGCCGTCGAGAAATTCGTGGTGCCGATGTGGAAGCGCGCGAGCGAGAAGGGCGACCGCCGCTTCTGGCACGAGTACTTCTACGAGCTGGTGCTGACGATCGGCGAAGACCTCTACCAGGGAAATCCTGAGGAATCGTGGCTTCTGGCCGCAGCGAAAGCCAACCTGCCCATCGTGGTGCCCGGCTACGAAGACTCCACCTTCGGCAATATCTTCGCCGCGCATGTGAAGGCCGGCGACTGCAATGCGAGCATCGCAAAGTCGGGTATCGAATACATGGGCGCGTTCTACGACCAGTACGGAGCGCTGTCTGAAGGAGCCGGCGTGGGGTTCTTCCAGATTGGCGGCGGGATCGCGGGCGACTTTCCGATCTGTGTGGTGCCCTCGCTGAAGTACGACATGGAAAGTGAGGCCAAGCCCTGGGCGTACTTCTGCCAGATCTCTGATTCGACCACATCGTACGGGTCGTATTCGGGTGCCACGCCCAATGAAAAAATCACCTGGGACAAGCTGACCGAAGACACTCCGATGTTCGTCATCGAGTCGGACGCGACGATCGTCGTGCCCTTGATGCTGAGCGCGCTGCTCGAGTGCAAGCGGCACCCGGCCGAGGCCCGGGCGCTGATGGAGTCTGCCGCGCGATAGCGATGGACACTCTCACCGGCTGGGGCCGGTTGCCTGAGCCCGGGCGCGAGTTGCTCGACGAAGACTTCGAGACGTTGACTCGCGGCGCGGTGCTGTCGCGTGGTCTCGGCCGTTCGTACGGCGACTCGTCGCTGCCCGCAAACGCCTCAGACCGGGTTGCCAATTCCCGATTTGCGAATCGCATCATCACCTTCGACCCGGTCACAGGGGTACTTCGCGCCGAGGCCGGACTCACGCTGGTGGACCTGGTGCGTCTCATGTTGCCGCGAGGGTGGTTCCCTCCCGTCGTGCCGGGAACCAAGTTCGTGACCCTTGGCGGAATGGTGGCCAGCGACGTCCACGGCAAGAATCACCACCGCGAGGGATGTTTTGGCGCGCACGTCCGTGCGCTCCGCGTGCGGCTTGCGGACGACCGGGTGGTGGAGTGTTCCCGCGAATCAGACGCCGACTTGTTCGACGGCGTCGTCGGCGGGATGGGGCTGCTTGGGCACATCCTCGAAGTGGAGTTCGCCATGCACCGCATTCCATCGCCGTGGATCTGGATGGAGCGCGAGCGGGTCCCCGATATCCAGGCATTTCTCGAGAGCATTGCGACCGCGGCTCCCCAGTGGCCCATGACGATGGGCTGGATTGACTGCGTGAAACGCGGCAAGGGCATGGGCCGCGGGTTGCTGATGGCTGGGCGATGGGCGACGGCTGAGGAGGCTCCCGCGCAGCATCCTGGTTCGCCGCTTCAGATCACGATGCCGGTGGAATTGCCCAACTGGGCGCTCAATCGCACGACAACGGGCATCTTCAATGCGGGCATCTTCTGGGGCCACGTCCGCCACCGCGCCTCAGGCACGATGGCACCCGACAGGTTCTTTTTCCCGCTCGACGCCATCCTCGAATGGAATCGTGCCTACGGGCCACGTGGGTTCACGCAGTATCAGTGCGTGGTGCCGCGCGCGGCCGGCCCCGCTGCGGTACGCGAATTCATGGAACGGCTGACGACGCTTGGTGCGGCGTCGCCGCTCTGCGTCATCAAGGATTGCGGGCCGGAAGGCCGCGGCGTGTTGTCGTTCCCCCTGGAAGGGACGTCGATTGCCGTGGATATGCCGGTGTCGGCCGATATTCAGCGTGTGGTGGATGGCCTGAACGAGTTCATCATCGCGGTGGGTGGCCGTGTGTACCTGACGAAAGATCGCTTCACCCGGGCCGAACACTTTCGGGCGATGGAGCCGCGCTTGCCGCGGTTCCAGGCGCTCAGGGCCAAGTGGGACCCCGCCGGGCGGTTGCGCAGCGCGCAGTCGTGCAGGCTGTTTGGAGACAAGGCATGAAGGCAGTGGTGTTTGGCGGCACGGCGGGCATTGGCCGCGCGGTAGCCCAGAGACTGGCCGCGCGCGGTGACGCCGTGTTCCTGCTGGGCCGTGACGAGGCGAGCCTGGCCCGCAGCGCGGCGGACCTCACGGCGCGGCATCCACAGCAGGCCCGGGTCCAATGGGCGCTGTGCGACATGGAATCGCCGTCAGGATTTGCCGCAGCGCTCGACGCCGCCGATGTCGCGCTCGGCAACTTCGACGCGGCCATCGTCACCGCCGCGATGTTTGCGGCGCAAGCCGAACTGGAAGCGGACGCGGAACTCACGCGGCGGTTGACGACCGTGAACTTCGCCAACACGGTGACGTTTTGCGAGCACGTCAGGCAACGCCTGCTCACACGCGGCGGGGGATGGCTGACCGTGGTGTCGTCGGTGGCCGGCGACCGCGGGCGCAAGCCGGTGGCCATCTACGGGGCAAGCAAAGCCGGTGTGTCCACCTATCTCGAAGCGCTGGATCATAAGTTCCGTGAGGCCGGGCTCTGGGTGTTGTGCGTGAAGCCCGGCTTTGTGAAGACCGCGATGACGGCCAACCTCAAGGCGCCGCCATTTGCAGGTGAGCCCGACGGCGTCGCCCGCGACATCGTCACGGCGATGGACCACAAGCGGCCGCTCATCTACACTCCCGGCATCTGGCGACTGGTGATGCTCGTCATCACGCACCTGCCGCGATTCGTGATGCGCAAGATTGGGTTCTAGCAGGCACGAATCCAGCCTGGCGGTCACAACATGCGCTTCCTCGGCCGAGAACGATGGATAATCAGGACGTGATCAGGCTCACATCCTTCTCTCACGGTGGCGGGTGCGGCTGCAAAATTGCTCCCGGCGTACTCTCAGAAATCCTCAAGCACGCGGGCGGTCTCGTGCCCGACGCTCTCCTGGTCGGCATGGAGACGGCCGACGACGCCGCGGTTTACCGGCTGAACGACCAACAGGCGCTGATCGCGACGACGGACTTCTTCATGCCGATCGTTGACGATCCGTATGACTTCGGCCGCATCGCGGCTACCAATGCGATATCCGACGTGTACGCCATGGGCGGGACGCCCATCCTGGCGCTGGCGCTGGTGGCGATGCCCATCGCGAAGCTGCCGGTGGACGTCATCCGCCGCATCATCGAAGGTGGCGAGTCCGTGTGTACCGCCGCGGGTATTCCGATCGCGGGCGGCCATACGATCGACTCCATCGAACCCATTTACGGGCTCGTGGCGCTCGGCCTCGTACACCCGGACAGGATCAAGAAGAACAGTGATGCGCGCGCCGGCGATGTGCTCGTGCTCGGCAAGCCACTGGGTGTCGGCATTTATTCAGCGGCGTTGAAGAAGGACATGCTGGACGCCGACGGCTACGCCGAAATGATCGCTTCGACGACCAGGCTGAATACGCCCGGGCCCCGGCTGGCCGCCATTCCTGGTGTTCATGCCCTCACGGATGTGACCGGGTTTGGATTACTGGGTCACCTGTTGGAAATCTGTCGCGGCTCAAAGCTGGGTGCCGAGGTGTGGATGTCGGAGGTGCCACTGCTGCCTGGTGTCGAGTCTCTTGCCGAGCAGGGCTGTGTGACGGGCGCGTCCGGGCGCAACTGGGCCGGTTATGGAGCGGACGTGGTGCTTGATGGCGTGTCCGATCTCCGTGGCGCGCTGCTCACGGATCCGCAAACCAGCGGCGGACTGCTGGTCGCCTGCGCCCCGGACGTGGTGGATTCGGTGCTGCAGGCGTTCCAGGACGACGGCTTCGCTCACGCGTCGGTGATCGGGCAACTGGCTGCCGGATCACCGACCGTGCGCGTGGTCACCACATCCATGTGAGCCCGGCCACGCCTGTCCACCGCTTGCCGGTGGTGTCGAACAGATAGGGCTGTCCGTCCTGATAGTCGCGATATTCAATCGTTCCGTTGAATACCAGATTGGGTGTCACTCTCACGTTCGCGCCCCCCAGACCGGTGGCATAGCGCTGACGCAAGTCGGAGAAGTCACTGAAGCTCTTCGACATCAGCACGAAGTCGAGCCCAGCGATCGGACCCGGCAAGAGTGTCGGGTCGTAGTTCAGTTGGTCGATCGCGGCTGTGCCGCGTGTGTAGAGCACATTGGCGAAAAGCTCGACGCGCGATGACGGGAAGACCTGCAGCGCCGCGAACGCGGTGTTGGTCGTGGTTGTGTAGCGACTCTGGTCGGCAAGGGAGCCAAACTGGCCCCCGGTGATTCCGGCCGCTCAACCACTGAAGGCGAGCGTGTACAGATACGTCTCCAGTGTTTCCTTCTGGTAGGTGTACCCGGCCATCAGACTCCAGTGCTCACCAGGTGCGATCCAGAATTCCAGGCCAGGCGCATGCGAGGTGCGATTCCAAGTAGAAAAGTTCAATTCATCGTTCGAGGCGTCGTGCCAGCGGTAGTGACCGGAGATCGAGACCGCCTGCACCGGCGTCCATGTCACCGTCTGATCGAAAGAGCCGTGACGCGTCGGAAACGAAGTCAGGTCGGCTTGGCGCGCGCCGTACATCTGGTAATACTGCAGCCCGGTAAACGGCAGGTTGCCGGGACTGGGCGCTGGCTGCAGGACTGCCGGCAGGGCCGCTCGTTCGTTGAGGAAGGGGTCTCGCGTCCAGTCATAGTCAAAGCGGGACCGCCACTGCAGGCCTTTTGCCAGGGTGCCGCGCGCGCTGAGGAGCATTGACTGCGTGGTGGTGCGGTTGACCGCGAAGTGATCGCGGCGAATCTCTTCCCACGCGTAGCCGGCCCGCAGCGTCGTGTTCTTGAACGCCTTCCAGGACAGTTCCAACGACATGTCCGTGGGCGTGCGCGAGAGCGAGGATTCCCGCACGTAGTCAGGATTGCCGAAGGTCGGATACGCCTGCGCGTACGTGCGGCCAGCGGTGGGGCCGGCCGGAGAGACGAGCTCGATCACGTCAATGGCCACGCTGTCCGACTCAATGGTGTAGCGGCGCGCGCTGCCACGCAGGCTGAGGCGCGTGCCCAGCGGCACCACGAACCGTCCCACGCCGCCGACCTGGCGCGTCTCGAGGTTCGTGTCGAGGTTTCGCGTCTGCGTGGACGTGAAGCTCCCGGTTGTCCGTATTTCTCCCGGGAGCGTGAAGGCTGCTCTCAGCGCGTGCCGGGTCGTCTCAATCGACGGCATTGTGTCGAACGCCAGCGGGCCGTCCCGTTGGTCGAACTGCACCCGGTTGAGAAAGACGTCGGCGAGCGTGACCGGGTGGACGGCGCGGTCGTAGGTGTGCGTCAGTCCACCGCCCCGTTCATCGAAGCGGCGGTTCTGGTACTGGTATTCGACCGACACCCTGGCGGTGGATAATCTCATCCCCGCGATCAGGTCCGATGTCTTCTGGTCCATCTCGCGCGAGTAGCTCACCACGTGGCATGTGGCGCAGTGGGAGGTCACAAGCGACTGGCGACTCCCACTGCGTGTCTCCTGCCGGTGGCTGACGTAAAAGCGCAGGAAGGGCGCTTTCGGCAACACGACTTCGAGGCGTGAGATGAGCTCCCCGTAGTCGAAGCCGTACTCCGCAAACGGATCCGTGTCGGTGTGCTCGACGACGAAGGTGCCGCCGATGTTGGAGGCGGCATCGACGTACGTCAGCGGATCGTGATCGAGGCGTTTGGGCGACCGCTGGTATTGCACGTGCGCCTTGACCATCCGGCCGATGGCCACGTCAGCCGAGTAGCGCTCATCCCGCCGGTTGCCACCGTGGGACGCCGCCAGATCAAACCTGATCCGGCCTGCCTCCCCCCACAACTGGAAGCCCGTGCGGGCGCGTGTGGTATCGAAAAGGTCATCGTACTGGCCGACGCGCTGCGGATTACCCGTGCTGTCGGTGGTGAGGATGCCCACCGAGACCGTGCCCTCGACCAGACGCCGCGTTTCAGGTGGCGGGCCCGCCGTTGCCGGCGGTGTTTGTGCAGCGGCTGTCGTGGCGCAGAGCAGAAGCGTTACAAACGCCAGGGACGCCGCGAGGAATCGTGATCGAATCATGGAGTCACCTCGCCTTTACCGGATGAAAGCCTTGCCGCCGCCGGAGACGCCCTGCGACGGAGTGTCCGAGCCGTGGATGCGCGCGTGGCAGGTGGTGCACCTGGTGCCGAACGCTCGCTGGAATCCGGAGGCCCCGTTTGGATTGGTCGAACCGCCCGCGGCCAGGTTCACCGGCGATGTGGGCGAGACGCGGGCATTGTGGAAGTGCATTTCATGGCACTGCAAGCAGAGGAATGGCTCTCCCTGTTTGAGCAGGTTGTTGGCCACCGCGCCATGCGGGTCGTGGCAGGTCACGCAACTCTCTTCGACCGGCGCATGCTCGAACATGAACGGTCCTTGTTTCGCGGCGTGGCACGTGCTGCACAGGTCGTTGGTGCGTTCCGCCGTACGCAGCAGGTGATCGCCCGGGGAACCATGCGTGTCGTGGCACGAACTGCACGTCATGCGTCCTTCGCGAACCGGGTGATGCGAACTGGACGAGAACTTCGCGCGCAGTTTCTTGTGGCAGGTGAAGCAGAGCTCCGGCTCTGGCTTGATCAGCGAGTTCCGCGCGGCCGGTGCGTTGGCATGGGGCGTCGCGGTGTCGCCGCGGCCGATCTTCGGCGCGACCTCGCGCGACTGGTGGACCCGATGGCAACTCGTGCATCCGACGTCGTTCGTCGCGTGTTCGCTGGTCGCCCACTCCCGCGCGTGCTCGGCCTGATGGCACGAGAGGCACGGTTGGCTCGCGTCGCGCGCATTCAGCGCCTTGAAGCGGCGGATGTCCTTGGCATCGCCACTTTCAGCGTGGACGCTGCCGGGACCGTGGCAGGACTCGCAACCTGCCACGGTGTTCGGCTTGTGGTCTTCCTGGAGCCAGCCATGGGCCGACCGTGTGTATTGTGCCGCGACGTCCGCGTGACAGGTGGCGCAGACTGCCTGGCCGACGGCCTGGGCGCCTTGAGGCGCAACGTAGGCCTCGGTCGATCGTTGCAGTTCTTTCGCTGGCGCCGATTCCAGTCCCACGGTGGCTCGTGTCGCGACCGCCGCTGACAAGAGAAGGGACGCCCCGATGAGCCAGACTCCTGTTTTGGTCTTTGTCGCCATCGTCCATCGGCCTTTCCGGCCGGCGCACGAAATAGACGAGGCGCCGACACACTCCAAGTGAGCAGTGGTCGTGCCAGAGGCGGGAGGCGAAATCCTTGAGTCTTTTGGTGAAAACTACCACCTGACGCCAAATTGAATCAATTTGTTTCACTCCGAAAACAGAAACAATTGAAACACAACGATTCAGGCGCTATTCCCGCTGGAGAAGTCCAGACTCGCGCATTCGGCGCCACAGGGTGATACGGCTGATGCCGAGCGCCCGCGCGGTGTTGTCGCGTCGCCACTGGTTGGCGTCAAGGGCGCTTCGAAGCGAATCCTGGGGCTCGGCGCTCGCGGCCGGCCGGGGGATGGCAGCCTCCACGGCGGGTTCAGCGCGCAGCCCCGGGTCGGCTGCGGCAAGGTCGAAGGCGGCCAGATCCGGCAAGTGGTCCGGCAGGATGGTCTGGCCATCGCAGACAGCGACGGCAAACTCGATGGCGTTCTCAAGTTCCCGGACGTTCCCCGGCCAGTCGTGAAGCAGCAGGACGCGCAGCGTGTCTGGCGAGAACTGCAGGGATCGGCCGTTCCTGGCGCCGATGCGGCCGAGCAACGCACGCGCGATCGGTTCGATGTCCTCGCGGCGCCGGCGCAGCGGGGCAATCTCGATCGGGACAACGCGGATGCGGAAGTAGAGGTCCTTGCGAAAGCGACCTTCGCGTACGGCCCGTGCGAGATCCATGTTGGTGGCGGCGATGACCCGCGCGTGGCTTGTGCGCGTATGGTTCTCGCCGACGCGCTCGAACGTGCCGTCCTGCAACACTCGAAGCAGCTTGACCTGGAGCGACAGCGGCAGATCGCCGACCTCGTCGAGAAAGAGCGTGCCCTTCGACGCCGCTTCAAAGCGTCCGATGCGGTCGCGGATCGCGCCGGTGAACGATCCGCGCGTGTGGCCGAACATCTCGCTTTCGAGCAACTCGGATGGCAGGGCGCCGCCGCTGACAGCCACGAATGGACCCTGCGATCGCGGCGACTGGTCGTGGACCGCCCGGGCGATGAGTTCCTTGCCGGTGCCGCTCTCGCCCGTGATGAGTACAGGCGCTTCGCTGTGGCGCAGCGTATCAACAAGCGAGAACACCCGGAGCATGGCTGGCGACCGGGCGATCAGGCCACCCATCGCGTGTGGCGCGCCGAGCGGATCCTCGGAGTCTTCCGCCGCCGTGCGCACCACAAGGACATACTCGACGCGCGGATCGCACGCGGTGGCGAGGTCGCGCGGAAATGGCGCCGCGCTCAGCGAGACCAGGTGATGGGTGTGCGTCCCTGTGAACATCGCGCGCCAGCCCTCGCGCCGCTCACCGTGTGAGAGCGCCAGGCGCAGCACCCCACCCTCGCCGAAGAGGTCGCTCCCGAAGAGGTCCTGCAGCCGTTGCTCCTCGGCCGCTTTGGCGGTGCCCGCGCCGAACATCCGGTCGAGCCATTCGGAGGCATGCACCACGCGGAACTCACCGTCGATGCACAGGAAGGCCCGGCCCAGGGCGGCAAATGCCGCGCTGACCGCGGCCCATCCCACCGCACGGTCCGTCGTCTGGTCGGTGCAATCGCTCACGTCAACACGCCTGAAGTGATGTTACACCGTGTTTCAGTGCGCCCGGCAGCGCACCCTGTGTCAGGGCGCTGAGTCGAGGCCAGTCACGAGCGCCCGAAGCCGTGATCGCGCTCGAGGCGGGGAACTCCAGGCTCGAGGCGAGGATCGAGCGAGTCAGGTGATGGAAGACTGTGCTGGGGCTCCGGCACCGGGGGATGCTGGCACAATGGGAGGCGGATGCTCCGCGACCAGCTCACAGTGTTCATGCCGGTCACGCACTACCATCGGCCTTACCTTGATCAGGCGCTTGAGTGCGTCTTCAAACAGTCGCGCACGGACTGGCGCCTGCTGATCGTGGTCGACGAGGACCAGCAGCCGCACTTCCGGAACCTGCTGCCTGAGGCCCTTGCCGACGAGCGGGTCCGGCTGATTCCGAATCAAGGCCGCCTCCTCGCCGGCGCCTACAACACAGCCATGCGCGCCGCCGAGACATCCTTCATGGCGGTGCTGCTCGGCGACGACCTCTGGACGCCCGATGCGGTCGAAATTCTTGGCCAGGCCATCCGTGAGAACGATGGCGCAGACTTCTTTTACAGCGGCCGCCGTTATATCGATGGCGCCAATCAGCGGCTCAGCTCCGACTACCTCCCCGCCCAACCGGTCACCGCCGAGAGTTTTGCCACGGGCTCACCGGTCAAACATCTGTTGTGCTGGCGGGTCAGCAAGGGGGTGGCGTGTGGTGGCGTGGATGAGACCCTGAACAACTTCGCCTCAGACGACTTCGATTTTCCCTGGACAATGCTCGACCACGGCGCCGCGTTTCATCCGATTCATCGGGTGTTGTACCTGTACCGGGATCACAGGGACGGCGTTCGGCTGACTACGCACGTGCCGCGGAGCGTTCAGCGGCGCGAGTTGCGTCGCATCCTTGAGAAACACGGAGTGGCGCCCGCGCAGGCGCGCAGGCGCGTGCGTAACGATAGCCGCGACTACCTCCGCCAGAGCCTCTTCCGGAACCACCTGCACCGCTGGCTGCGCGAACGACTGGGATTCGACGCCACGCGGGGCTGGCGCGAGCCCTACCGATGACACAGGCGGGCGCGGTCGCCACAGTTGTGGTGGCGGCGTACAACGAAGTTGAGACGATGGCCGCGTGCGTCGCTTCGTTGCTGGCCATGCGTGGCCTCAACGATCTTGTCGAGATCATTGTCGTCGACAACGGATCCACCGATGGCACGGGTGACGCTCTCGCTACTTTTGGCGATCGCATTCGTGTGTTGACCGAGGGGACCCGCGGCGCGGGCGCCGCACGCAACTGCGGCATCAGGGCGGCCCAGGGCCCGGTGGTGGCCTTTACTGATGCCGACTGTGTCGTCGAGCCCGATTGGCTGTCCCACCTGATCGCCCCCTTGGCGGATCCGGCAGTTGGTGTGGTGGGCGGGCGAATCCTGAGCGTGCCCGGCGCGAATCGGATCGCCCGCTTCGGAGAGGTGATACACGATCACCACGATGCGATCGAGGTGCAGGAGGAGCCGTACGTCATCTCCATGAACTGGGCCTCAAGGCGCGAGGTGCTGCTACTAGCCGGGCTATTCGATGAAGCCCTGTTGCGCGGGCAGGATGTCGATCTGTCGTGGCGCATTCGACAGGCGGGTTACAGGCTGGTTTACGCGCCAAACGCCGTCCTGAGGCACCACAACCAGCACACCCTGTGGGGCCTCGCGCACGAAGGCTACGTCCACGCCAGGCAGGCCGTACGCGTCGGCAGGAAACATGGTTACGTCTTCGACGTCGCAGGTGGCCTGAAGAGGACGCGTCAGCGCCTGGCGACCGCCGTCCGGACAGTTGCTCGCGGCCCCGAACGCATCGACGGCCTGCTCGGGCTGGTATTCAACTCCGGCAAGAGTGCCGGCGAACTCGCGGCCTTGATCCGAGACACGCGGACAGGTCACTGACATGACAGTCCCGCGCGTTCTGCTCGCATCCACGGACCCGCCCAGTGTGGGTGGCTCCAGTACCGCGTCGCTCGACCTGTTCCGCCGCATGCTGGCCGACGGCTGGGATGTCCACTACGTGCACGTGGTGCACGACGTTGATGCGGCCTTCCATCAGATGGATTTCGACGGACGGCTCGGCGAGGTGGATGGTGCCCCAAACCTTCACTATTGCTGCGTGCCGGAAATGTCGGGCACCTTCAGGCCCGGCCTGGCATCACTCGTGGCGACGATTGCCCCCACTGTGTCGGTGGGTTTCGGATTCCTTGCTACAGGGTTGCTCAAGGCGGCGGCGCCTGACCGCCGGGCCGTCTTTGTAACCGGCACCTGCCGTCAGGCCCAGGACTTCGTTACATCCGGCCGCGCGCGGGACGCGGTAGATCTCGAGCAGGGATTGGCGGCGGGTTCCATCACGCCTCGCATCATCAACCGGAGTGAAGAGGTCGCTGTCGATCGCTGTGACCTGCTCGTGACGCACTCTGACCAGACGAAAGCCATGTTCGAGCGGTTCTTCGCCGAGTCGATTGGGAAGATGTATCCGTCGGCGGTGTCGTTCGCCGAATGGATCGCCGCTGGCGCCGAGCCCTGGAAACATCTGGCTCGTGCTTTCGCCGAGCGCGACATTGACGTACTCTTCGTCGCGAGCGACTGGGGACGCGTGGAAAAAAACTATGCATTGGTCTCCAGGCTTGGGCGGCGCCTCGATGGTCTCCGCGTACATGTGGCGGGCGACGTGCCCCACCCCTTGCGAGGGGCAGTCCACCATGGCTTCCTGCCCGACAGGGGAACCCTCTTCGAGCTCATGAGTCGCACCAAAAGTATCGTGTGCCCGTCGCTGATTGATGCTGCGCCAGGGGTTCTTTTTGAGGGGGCAGTGATGGGATGCAATCTCGTGGCATCGAAGAACTGCGGCAACTGGGCAGTGTGCCACCCGGACCTCGTGGTCGAACCCTTCGACGAAGCACACATGGCCGAACGCATCCACCTGGCCACAACCGGCAGGTACGACGACCGTCTCGATCACTTCACGACTCAGGGCGCCTACCGGGAGCTCACAGCGATCATCCAGGCGATCGCGCAGCCGTTTCAGGCACAGGCG
The DNA here is from genome assembly GCA_046594875.1 of Vicinamibacterales bacterium. Taxonomy (GTDB): domain Bacteria; phylum Acidobacteriota; class Vicinamibacteria; order Vicinamibacterales; family SCN-69-37; genus SYFT01. The sequence continues at coordinate 9,735 of JBKJQX010000014.1, read as the reverse complement.
ATTTGATGCATCCTGTCAGCGCGGTCGTCCTGTCAGTCGGCGAGTCCTATACGGAGCGGGCTATCGACAGCCTTTCCAGGCAGTCGGTGCCGGTGGACGAGATCATCATCGTCGAGCATGTGTCACCGTTCTCGCGGGCGATCAACGAAGGCGCCAGACGCGTACGCACGCCGTATTTTGTGCAGGTCGACTCCGACATGATCCTGGATCCGATATGTGTCGAGACGCTGGTCGCCGGCATGCGGCCCGATACCGGCATCATGGTGGGTGAGCTGAGAGATGCCCTTTTGGGGCAGACCGTCGGCGTCAAACTGTTTCGAACGGCGTGTTTCAAGGACGGCGGCGTTCCCGACTCCATCGCGCAGGACACGGACTTTGTGGCGGGCCTGCGTGTTCGCGGGTGGCGGACAGACTACGTCCGCACCGCCGGCGCAGGGCCACGCGCGCGCCGCCCTACGCTGGGCGAGCACAAACCCGACTACACGGAAAGCTACACGTACCGCAAGCTTCTGGTCGACGGAGCCCGTATCCGGCACCGCGCGGCGAAACACGGACTGTTCTGGCAGATGGGCGCCATGGAGGAGAGCCAGCACCCGCTGGCGGTACTGGCTCAGGCGGCTTTTGCACACGGCCTCTTCCAGAACCTGGAACGAGACGAACTCAGGCCCGTGCCCCGGGACCCGAAGTGCGACGCACTCGTTGCGCACCTGGCGAGCGAGACCCGCCTGGCCGACATTGCCGGAGGCCTGCCTGCTCTGGCGCGTGAGGGACGCCTGGGGGACATCTTCAAGCACTTCGCCACCGCGGGCCGGTCACTGGGGCGGCACCGGGCCGGAGCCACGTTCCGCGATGTGTTCAACAGTCTGTCAGGGGCCGGGCGCGACCCCCGCGCGCTCGTCGCAAAGATCGCGTTGTCACATGGCCTGCTCATGCATGACACCGACCGCGATCGCCTCCAGGCCGATGAACAGGCGCTGAGGGACCTCGTCGTGTTCGGCCTTGGTGCGCGGGCCACGCGATGGCACCACGTTGGCGCACGTGCCAAACAGCTACTCACCGCGCGGCGAAGTACTCGAGCGGTCGCGTGGTGACAGCCGGCCGCGGCCCGACGCGGCTGTTGGTGATTGTCACGCCAGGCCAAACCGCGTCCGGCACAGACCCCACGCGCCGCAGTCTTGCACGGCAAGCCGGTGTCGAGTGCGAGGTGGTGTTTGCCGTCAAGGGCGAGGTGGCCGCGCTCTGCGCCACGATCGAGGTCAGCAGTGCGCCATTTGTCACGTTCCTGCAGGATGGCGACATCCTCTGTCCGGGCGCGCTGCGCACCATGTGCGACGCGCTCTCCGGCCATGGTCCCGACACCGGGGCGGTGGAGGCTCTGGCGCTGCCGATCGACGGGCGTGGGACATCCCGTGAAGACGCTCACGCCAGGGCAAAGAGAATTCTCGCCAGGGCGAGCACAGAGCAACCGTATCGGCGCGCTGCATCGGTTGGCGCCCTGCTGACTCTTCGCCGGGGAGTGCTCTCGACGACGCTGGTTGGCACATCGGTGGATCACGCGCTGCGCCAGGTGGTCGACACGCTTGCGGCCAACGGCCGGGTCAGGCGCATCGTGCGGATCGTGTGCGCACGCCAGGCGAATGGGTTCCGGCAGGCACCGTACCTGGACCCCATGGCCCTGGCCGATCGGCTGGCACCGGTGTGGCGGTATCGCCTCCGCCACCTGTCGCGGTCGGCGCGTGCGGTGCCTCTCTTCGCGACCCTCCAGCAGTGGCGCCACCCGTACGAGGCCTTCGGTGCGCTGCTCAGGAGTTGGCCGAATCAGGGCCTGCGACTGACACCGCGGGTCAGGACTAATCGAACTGGAGGACGCATTGCCTATCTCCTGTGGCGCTACCCGTATCGGACGGAGACGTTCATCCAGCGTGAGGTGCAGGCACTTCGTGGCGCCGGCGTGGCCGTCGAGGTCTTCGCGCTGGAACCGGATGTCCCTCCGGTCCCTCACGACCCCGCCTCGCCTTCGGGGTCCGTCGTGTACTTCGGCCCCGAAGATGTCGCAGCCGGACGAGCGGCGATTCGCCGCCATCTCATGCGGCGGCCATGGACCGTGGTCTGCCTCTGGTGTTTCGTCGTGGCCCAACGGGTCAGCGGCTCTGCCGCCTGGTGGCGTGACAGGGACATTCTGTATCTGGCGGCACAACTGGCGACCGTGCTGGCCGCCCGCGGTATCACCCATGTGCATGCGCCCTGGGCCAATCGGTACGCCGCGGTGGCGTTCATCGCATCGCGGCTGACCGGCGCCACGTTCACGGTGCAGGCGCGCGCCTCTGAAATACACCGCACCCTGCAGGTGCCCCTGGTCGCCGCCAGGTTGAAGTTCGCCGCGTTCGTCATCACCAACTCCCGGTACAACGAGCGCGACCTGGCGACCCGGCTTGCGCCCGTCGGAGCGCCTCCCATTCACGTGGTCTACAACGGCATCGATCTGTCGTACTTCCGCCCGACCGCTCGCGCCGACCGCTCCGGCCATCGCCTGCTCTCGATCGGCCGACTCGTGGAACCGAAGGGCCTTCGGCACCTGCTGCATGCGTGCCGTCAATTGCGCGACCGCGGCTTGGACGTGTCCTGCGAGATCATTGGCGGCCCCAACGAGCCCGCTGACAGTGCCGCGTGGGTGGAGTTGCGGATGCTGTTGACATCACTCCAGCTTGAGTCCGTCGTCCAATTCCAGGGCTGGCAGTCTTTTTCGTCGGTACTGCAGGCCTTTGAGCGTGCCGACGTCTTTGTGCTGCCGTGTGTGCGCGGGCGAGATGGTTCGCACGACATCACGCCAAACGTCCTGATCGAGGCGATGGCCATGGCCCTGCCCGTGGTCTCGACCACGAGCGGCGCAATTCCGGAGATTGTCGATCACGAGATAGACGGGTTGCTGGTTCCGCCCGGCGACAGCGATGCGCTGGCAGACGCGCTCGAGCGATTGGTGCGAGATGGAGACCTGCGCGAATCCCTGGGAGCCGCCGCGCGACGGAAGGTCGAGGATCGGTTCGACGCCGGCAAAAACGTGCGCCGCAGAGTTGAACTGTTCAGCCGGTTACGCACGAGGCCGGCGCGACAAACGGGCCACGCCGAGGTTCAGCAGCCGGCGGCTAGTCGCGCGGAGACCACCGACTGAGGCCGCGCCCGGCGTCGGTAGGTCCAGGAATTTCCGGTTGAACACCTGCGGGGACAGACGGCCGCTCGGCATGGCCTGGCTGGCCGCAAACCACATCGTGCAATGCTCCAACGCCTCAGGCGAAGGCAGGGCTTCACCAAACGGCGACGCAAAATACGCGGCCTCGACACCCAGTTCCCGCTGCAGCCAGGCTCGACCCTCGCGAATCTCACGGACGCTCTCCGCGGGCGAAAGGCCGGTGTGATCGCTGTGTGACCAGCCGTGGTTCTCCAGTGCGACGCCGGCGTCGCGCAGGGCGACAAGCTCGTCGCGGCTGAGCGTACGAAAATGAGGCGGCACCTCAGGGACCGTCACGCCCCACTGGGGGCCCAGGCTTTTCACGAATTCAAGGCGGGCCTGCTCGTCGGTCAGTGCACACATGCGTGTCTTGATGCGGTGGCGCAGGGCCTGGCGCTCGACGTAGGTCCCGATGCGCGACTTGGTCCCTTCAAACGCGCAGATGCGGCGGCTGAGACCATCGAGCAGCGCGTTCAGCACCAGGAACGCATAGGGCGCACCCGACTCGACCTGGCCCGGGTTCACGAACAGGGTCACGGCGTGACCAAGCCGACGGGCGAGCAACGCGGCATCAGCGGCACCACGAATACAATCGTCAATCGTCAGCGCGTCGCCGCGCCCGGCAATCGCATCAACGAGCGGCACGAACGCAGGGACAGACGTCAGATACCGAGCCATCACATCCGCGTCGCAGATATTGCGAAAGCAGAACGTCTTCGGGATGACGGCTGGGGCAATCCCGTGAATAGTCAGCACCTGTCCCGACATAAAGAGCTCGCAGATCGTAACCCGGCCGGCCGGTTACGGGACCCCGCCGGGCGGGCCGATAGGCAGGGCATTTTTGAGCCGCGCAATCAGCCATGTGGACCCCACCGGGGTCAGGTGGTGATCGTCTCGGAACAACGGCCGGCCATCCTCCATGACGAACACGCATTCTCCACCCGGACATTGCACGGATCGCACGTCCGCAAGATCGGGCATCAACTCGGATAGCCGGAGGCTGTACTGCATCTCGCGTTGAACCATCCGGAAGTCTGGGCCGCACCGCTCAGACAGCACCGAATCGGGAATCAGCCAGTCGGGCGCGTTTCGGCATGCGACCAGGGCCTTCCCCGGACGGATGACATCGCCCATCACGATGACGGTATGTCCGGCATCACGAAGCTGGCTTTGCAGATACCTCGTGGGAGCCACCATGTCTTCCGGTTGACCCCGCTTGGCCCCGGACAACACGACGACTGCCTGGCGAAAGCCCCGCAGGAAACTCAGAGCCGCGCGATTGCGCTCCACACACGCCTCGTCGTCTCGCGCGTTGCCGCTGTGCCTGACGTAGCCCTCAAACCCGCTCTGCGACACGCAGCCGGCAAGAAACATGACGTGGACATTAAACGACGGATACACATCGGAGAAACCCGACACAAGGTGGCGCGCGTGGCTGTCGCCCCAGATGATGATGTCACTCGACGAGCCGCGGTCGTTCTGGCAGGTGACCAGCGCCGCCGGCATACGTGCGTCCGTCTGCCGGCAGTGCGCGAATTCCAGGGACCGCCACTGATCGTTTGAACGCGCCCGACGCTCAGGAGGGATGCGCCACTCCCAGCCGGCCTGCCTCCAGGCCGCGGCAGCCGGCAGCGCGAGTATTAAGGCGGCCAGGGCCGCGACTGCGAAAGTTCTGCGGCCGCTCCAACGCGATGGTGCGCCACGGCGGAGTGGCAGTTCGACAAAGCGATACATGAGGGCTGCGCCGGCGCCGGTGGTCGTCAGCAGCGCAATTTTTTCGACGGAGGTGATTTCACTGAAGGTGTACGCACCGTACAAGACGATCAGGGGCCAATGCAGGAGGTACATCGAATAGCTGGCCAGCCCGATCGCGACCGTCAGGCGGTTGCGCAACAGCCAACCAACACTTGGCGCCGTGCCCGCGTAGATAACTAACGCCGCGCCGGTACAGGGCACCAGCGCGTTCAGAAAGGGAAACGGCGTCTGGTTGGTGAAGCGCACCGCTGCATACGCGATCAGGCCGAGCCCCGCGAGCAGCAGACCCTCCATCACACCGCGGCGTCGAGCGCCAACCGTCGTCAGCCACACCATCAGCGCACCGATACCAAATTCGAAGACGCGGAACGGCGTGTGGTAGAAAGCGGTCGCCTGGCCGTCCTCCCAGCCCAAAAGAACCCACCCGCTCAGGCAGAAGCTGATGACGGCAGCGGCCAAGAGTCCGATCACCGTGGTGCGATTCGAGCGCCTGAGCAGCGCCACCAGGAACAATGGCCAGATCAGGTAGAACTGCTCCTCGACGCCGAGCGACCACAGGTGCATTAGCGGCTTGGTGTGCGCCGCGTCATCGAAGTAGGACGCCCCCGACCAGAAGAAGACGTTGCCGAAATTGAGGACTGAAAAGAGCATGGACCCGCCGAAATGCTCGAATCGATCCGGCGGAAGGAGCAGAAACGCCCCAATGGCGGCAAGAACGACGGTGCAGAAGAGCGCGGGCAGAATGCGCCGCGCTCGCCGGGCGTAGAAGCGCCCCAGCCTGAACCCACCGGCACTCCGGTATTCGTCGACGATGAGCCTGGTGATGAGGAAGCCGCTGATCACGAAGAACACGTCGACGCCGACAAATCCCCCGGAGAAGGTCTCGACGTTCAGGTGATAGAGCATGACAAGCAGCACCGCGACTGCCCGAAGCCCGTCGATATCCGGCCGGTAGTTGGTCCCGCGCGGCGGCGTCGCCATCAGCTGGCGTGCGAGCGTCCGAACAATGACCGGACGGCGCCGAGGACACGCTGTCGCCGTGACGGAACACGGCGTGTCAGCCAGCGGCCGTCGCGTTTCATGTCCACATAGAGCTCGCAGGTCGTGCAGGGGATATCCGCGCGCGCCGGCTGCCGCCCTTGCAGCATCTGTCGGGCGTAGGACATCTTCTCGCTGTTGACACTGGGTAGCAGGCCGTCACGGAAGGCATTCTCCGGCCCGAAGTCGCCCCAGAAATTCCGACAGCAGCCAAGCACCTTGCCGTCCCAGTTGATCTGTGGGGCATCCCATAACTGCTGGCAGATCGACTCCATGTAGTCGACGCCCCGTTTCTCTTTGAACTCACGCCGCGACGCCGCGCCAGCCACAGACCGCAGGGTTTGTTCGTCGGTGACCGGCGAAAAGTCCGGATCCCACGAGAGCTTCACAATAAAACTCATGTCGAGGTCGGCGGCCATGGCGCGGGCCGCCGGAATCTCATGCTCGTTGTGGCCGAACGCGACGAACTGCCAGATTAGCTCCGGAACAGCAGACCCATAGTTACGCTTGTGCTGGTTGATCGTTGCGATGTTGCCGAGCACGGTATCGAGCTTGCCTCGGACTCGGTACTGCGCATAGGTCTGCTGCGTGGCACCGTCGATCGAGCACAGGATGGCCCGAACGCCATACTTGACCAGCCCTTCAAGCACATCGGGGCTTGCGTAGTTCAGGTTCGCCCCATTCTCCACGCGCAACTCAACCCCTCGCTCGTGTGCATATCGGAGCATGGACAGCAGGTCGGGGTTGAGAAAAACTTCGCCGTAGTTGGAGAGCTCAATGGCCTTCAGCCATGGACTGCTGTCGATCACCCGTGTGAACGCCTGAAAGGACAGCAGCCCACTGCCCACCGCGGGGTGAATTGCTTTCGTGGTGGTCGGGCAGGACGGACATCGCAGCTGGCAGTGGGACGAGGCTTCGAGCCTGATTTTCGACGGCCGGACCTGTTCCATTGGCCGACAAGCATCTCACGGACTCTTGAGCAACTCCACCAGGCCCCTGTCAGCTTCAGGCAAATCAAGGGACTGGAGATCGGCTCGGGCTACCCATCGCATTTCCTGTCCGAGCTGCGGCGAGGGGTCGCCCAGGAGGGTCGCGCGCCGAAAATGCAGACGCACCGTGCGCTCGGGATAGGCGTGTTCCACCGTGAAGATCTCTTCACCAATGTCGCAGCGCACGGCCAGTTCCTCGTCAAGTTCGCGCGACAGGCACGCCTCATGGCTTTCGCCTTCATCGCACTTGCCGCCGGGGAACTCCCAGGTGCCGGCCAAATGCGTGCCCTTCAGCCTGCGGGTCATCAGGAAGCGTCCGTCGCGTTCGATGACGGCCGCGAGCACGACGATGATCGGGGAGGTCATCGGGCCTTCCGCTGTGGCCGAAGACCCGCCCTGCGGGGCGTTGGTCGCTCGAAGGGATAGGTCTTGCAGCCGCGCTTCATGACACAAGCCGGACACAGTGGCGCGCGCGCGGTGCAGACCGTGGCCCCAAAATCCATGAGCGCCTGATTGAAGTCGAAGACGTGTTTGTGCGGCAGCATCGCGCGCGAGAGCTCCCAGAGCCGTTTGACCATGGCATGGCTCTTCGGTTCACCTTTGCCCACGAAAATCCGAAAGAGCACACGCGCGACATTGGTGTCGAGAATTGCCGCACGCTTGCCGAAGGCAAAACTCATCACCGCACCGGCGGTATAGGCGCCGATGCCCTTGAACGACAGCAGCGTTTCTTCGTCTCCGGGCAGTTCACCGCCGTACTTCTCCATGGACTCGCGCGCGATCGCCTGAAGGCGCCGAGGGCGGATGTTGTAGCCGAGCGGATACCACGTGCCGACCACGTCAGCCTCGGACGCTTCGGCGAGCGCTTCCAGACTGGGGTACTGACCGAGCCACTCGTGGTACTTCGGCAGGACCCGGTCGACCTGGGTCTGCTGCAGCATCACTTCCGAGACGAGGATGTGGTACGGGTCGCGGGTGTTGCGCCACGGCAGGTCGCGCCCGTTCTTACGGTACCAGTCCAGCAGCCGGCGTCGAAACCACTGGCGCCGCGCGGGCGGTGGCAGGGGGGATGGCTTCTTCACAGTCGCCACTATAATCGGCTGACGCCAATGAAGATCTATACCAAGACCGGCGATAGGGGTGATACGGGCCTGTTTGACGGCACCAGGGTCAGCAAGAGCGACCCCCTGGTGGAGGCCTACGGCGAGGTGGACGAGGTCAATGCCTGGCTGGGTTACGCCAGAGCCGAAGGTGTGGACGCCGAGATCGGAGCGATGCTCGAGCATTTGCAGCGCGACCTTTTCGCGGTTGGTGCCATGCTCGCCGACCCCCGGCACCGCATTGCGGTGCGCGTCGAGAAGGCCCTGCTCGGCGAAGCCGATATCGCCCGGCTCGAGGGGTGGATCGATACCCTCGAAACCGGTGTGGCGCCTCTGAGACGGTTCATCCTGGCCGGCGGCACACGCGCGGGCGCTGTGTTGCACCTCGCGCGGACGGTGAGCCGACGCGCCGAACGGCGCGTGGTGGCGCTGGGCGCTCAGACGGTTGATCCAAACGTGCTGATTTTCCTGAATCGCCTTTCAGACCTGCTGTTCGTCATGGCGCGGGCGGTCAATGCACGCGCGGGCGTCGCCGAAACCGAGTGGTGAGTCCGGGAATCGCGTGCTGACGAACGAGGCGTACGCGACCTGCCAGCGACTGGCGCGCAAACACTACGAAAATTTTCCGGTCGCATCGTGGCTGATGCCGGCCGACGCGCGCCCCCACATTGCCGCCATCTACGCCTTCGCACGAATCGCCGACGATTTTGCCGACGAAGGAGAGCGGGAAGCGGGCGATCGGCTCGCGCTGCTGGCGGATTGGCAACGCCGCCTCGACGAGGCCTCCGAAGGCCGCGTGTCACTCGTTGGGCACACAGAACACGACGCAGTGTTTGTCGCGCTGGCCGAAACACTGCGCGTCTCCGCAGCCGGCCACCGCCTCCTCAGCGACCTCCTCAGCGCCTTTCGCCAGGATGTGACGACCACGAGGTACGACACCTGGGCGGGCCTCCTCGACTACTGCCGGCGTTCCGCGAATCCCGTCGGCCGGCTCGTGTTGCTCGTCACCGGATACCGCGACGAGGCGCTCGCGCAAAAGTCCGACGCGGTCTGCACGGCGCTGCAACTCACCAATTTCTGGCAGGACCTGGCGCGGGACTGGCGGAACGGCCGGCTCTACGTTCCACTCGAGATCGTTCGCCATCACGACGCCCAACTCGTGGATCTCAATCACGGGAATTGGACGCCCGAGTGGCGTGCGGCTCTAAACGACGTGGGCACTCGAACCCAGGCATTGTTTGCGGAAGGCCGGCCCGTGGCCGACAACGTGCGCGGGCGGTTACGGTGGGAACTGCGAGCCACCTGGCTGGGCGGCCGACGCATCCTCGACCGGCTGACCGCGGCAGACTACGATGTCTTCCGCGCCCGGCCGTCCCTCGATTGGCGCGACGCGGCGGGGATTGCGGCAGGCGCAGTGACATGGCCGCGTTCGGCGTGACGTCATGACCCGAAAGACCAGCTTCTACTACTCGTTTCTGGTGCTGCCGTCGGCAGAGCGCAAGGCGATCACCGCCGTCTTCGACGTCTGCCGAGCGATAGACGACGCGGTGGACCTTGAGACCGACCCAGCTCGAGCGGCATCGGCCCTGAACCTGTGGCGGGACGAAGTGGCTTGCGTCTTCGACGG
>JBKJQX010000116.1:0-13978 GCA_046594875.1 Vicinamibacterales bacterium | reverse complement strand
TCGTGAATTACATGATTGCTGAGACGAGACACGGACTTTAAGGGTCCAGGGTCCAGGGTCCAGGGTCCAGGGTCCAGGGTCCAGGGTCCAGAGTCCAGGGTCCAGGGTCCAGGGTCCGAAGTTCCCGTCACGATCGAGTCGGAACTCTGCGGACGTTATGCGCTGGCGCTTGCGGACGTCACCGTGGGGCCGTCGCCGGCGTGGCTGGCGGATCGACTGACGGCCTGCGGAATTCGACCGATCAACAACGTGGTGGACGTCACCAACTACGTGCTGCTCGAGATGGGCCAGCCCATGCACGCGTTCGACGTGGCGCGCCTGGCCGGGCCGGAGATTCGCGTGCGGATGGCGCGCGCCGGCGAAACGCTCACCACACTCGATCGGCAGGCCCGCACGCTCGATGCGTCGATGCTCGTGATTGCCGACGGCGCTCGCGCGGTGGCCATCGCCGGCGTCATGGGTGGGGCGACATCGGAAGTGTCCGCGACCACCACTCGAATTGCTCTGGAGAGTGCCTGGTTTCAGCCGGCATCTGTCCGGGCCACCAGCAAACGCCTCGGCCTGAAAACCGAAGCGTCCGCCAGGTTCGAACGTGGCGCCGATCTGGATGCAGCCACCGCGGGGCTGGCCTGCGCGCTGGACCTGCTCGAGCGCATCGGCGCCGGGCGTCGCGTCGGCGGAATCACGGATCGCTACCCGTCGCCGGGCGCCGCTCGCACCATCACCCTCCTGCGCGCGCATCTGGATCGGCTGCTTGGCGACCAGGTCCCGGATGCGGACGTGATGCGGATTCTCACGAGCCTGGGATTCGTGGTCACGCAGGCGAATGCCGACTGGCACGTGTGCGTGCCGAGCTGGCGCGTCGACGTCGCGCGCGAAGCGGATTTGATCGAAGAGGTCGGGCGGCACTGGGGCGTCAATCGCGTCCCCGCCACGTTCCCCGCACTCCGAACGCCTCCGCACCGCGCGGACGCCGGCGTGCTCCGCGCCCGTCGCATCCGCCGGCTGCTCTGCGGCGCCGGCCTGCAGGAGGCCGTGACCTTCACGTTCATTGAACAAGCCGCCGCTGAACCATTTGCCAGCGGCCCGGCCTCGCTTGTCACCATCGCCAACCCGCTCTCGGAAAAATTCGCGGTGCTCCGACCGTCGATGCTGCCCGGACTGCTGGATGCTCTGAGCTACAACCGGCGCCGCGATATCGCCGACGTGCGATTGTTCGAAGCCGGTTCGGTGTTCTCCACGCAGGGCGAACGCACGCGTGTGGGTTGGGTGCTCTCGGGCGCGCGCCAGGTGCATTGGAGCCAGCCGGCGGCCGATGTCGATCTGTTTGATGCCCTTGGCGTTGCCGAGCTGTTGACCGATGCCTTGGGCGTGACCTGCCGATCCGAACCGGCCACCGACGCGCCCTGGTGTCTGCCGGGCCGGGCCGCGTCACTGTTTGTGGATGATGGTGGCGCTTCCCGGCGCGTGGGCATCGTGGGTCAGTTGCTGCCGAGCCTCACCTCCGCTCGCGGCCTGCCCGCCGGGGTCACCGTGGTGGCGGGCGAACTCGACCTGCACGAACTTGTTGACCTCCAAGGAGCGGACGCCGCGCCGCAGCGTGTCACTCCCCTGCCGCGACACCCTGCGGTGCAACGCGACCTGTCGATCCTCATCGACGCCGGCTTGCCTGCCGCGGCGGTTCGTGGCACGATCCGAGCCAGTGCACCCGCCACGCTCGTGGACGTGCGCGAGTTCGATCGGTATCACGGCAAGGGTGTGCCCGCCGGTCAGGTCAGCCTGTCGCTGCGGCTGACATTTCGCGATCGGGACCGCACGCTGACCGACGCTGAAGTGCAACAGGCGGTTGAGGCGATCATCGAGGCCCTGGCCCGGACACATGGAACGACCCTGCGCGGCAACTGACAAAGGACGACCGGATGGCGACCACGACAGAACTGCAACCGATTGACCGGCTGGAAGAAAAAGTCAAACAGCTGGTCGGCATGATCGAATCACTCCGCACCGATCGCACCAAGGCGCTCGACGCGGCGGCGCGACTGGAACGCGACCTCGACGCCGCCACCACGCGCATCACGGAACTCGAAGCCCACACGGTCGAGACCGCGGCCCTGCGCGAGGAACGCGAGAAAATTCGCCATCGTGTCGTGGACATGATCTCGCATATCGACATGCTGAAACTCTAGGCGTGTAGTCACCCTGGCACCAATGGGCACACGCGTCGTCACCGTCGAGATTCACGGCCAGCGGTACGCTGTGAAGAGCGATCTGGATCAGGCCTACATCGCGGAACTGGCGACCTACCTCGACCGGAAGATGCGAATGGCCGCCGACGAGTTGTCCAGCGCCGACACGTTGCGCGTGGCCATCATCGCCGCGTTGAATCTCGCGGACGAGTTGTATCGCGCCCGCGCCGCCAGCGGCGACGCCGACAGCCGGGTGCTGGAAAAAACCGTCGAAATCGAGCGCCTGGTGGATACGGTTCTGGGTGCACAACGCCGCATTGCAGTGTAGGATGGACCCAGCTCCTGCTTTGTTCGTGATGGTTTAGAAGCGTCGTTTGAGCCGATGCTTTTCTTCTGAAGTGAGCTGCAAACGCCGCGTGGTGTGCATGCCTCCCGCGAGGAGGAAGCCTGAAGCGCGGTACAAGCGGTTCCACCTGTCTAACAGGTTCATTCGACCTTCCCACACGGCAAAGCGGGGCTCCTTCCATTGGCTATCGTGACCATCACTGAACTGGGAGAACGCGCCCTCATCGGGCGGCTCCGCAGCCGCATACCTGCCCTGCCCGACTGGGTGCTGACAGGTATTGGCGATGATGCGGCGGTGCTGCAGCCTGAACGCGGCATGGTGGATGTCGTCACTACCGACGCGATGGTGGAGGACGTCCACTTCCGCCGCGCCTGGTCGGCGCCCGAGGACATTGGACACAAGGCGCTGGCCGTGAATCTGAGCGACCTCGCGGCCATGGGCGCCGCGCCGCGCGCCCTGCTGCTGTCGCTCGCGGTGCCGGCATCGCTGCCGCTCAACGACTTCGATCGCATCCTGGACGGCTTCCTGGCGCTCGCCGCCCAGACACGGGTGCCGCTGGTGGGCGGCAACATCACTCGGTCGCCAGGGCCCCTCGTGATTGACGTGACGGCCATCGGCACGGCGCGGCCCCGGCGCATCCTGCACCGCTCGGGCGCTCGCCCCGGCGATCGCCTGTTTGTCACAGGGCACCTCGGCGCGGCGGCCACGGGCCTGGCGTTGCGCGAATCCGCAATCGACCTCGTCGCACTTGATGCCGACAGGCGCGCCTGTGTCTCGAAGTACGACCGGCCTGACGCGCGCCTCCGCACCGGCCAGATCGTGGCGCACAACCGCGCGGCCTCGGCCTGCATGGATCTCTCGGACGGCCTCGCAGACGCGCTCACCCAGGTCGCCGAAGCGAGCGGGTGCGGCGTAGAGGTACTGGGCGACGCCCTGCCCCTGCACCCGGGTGCACTCGCCTGGGCCGCAGCCACGGGCGCCGATGCGAGAGGCCTGGCGCTCTCTGGCGGCGAAGACTACGAACTGCTGTTCGCGGTGCCCAAACGCCGGACGCGGTTGTTCCTGGCCGCGATTCGACAGGCCGGCGAAACCACGGTCACCGAAATCGGCGTGTGTACAAAGGAACGGGCGACGTGCGTGGTCGCCGGTGGCGTGCGCGCCGACCTGCCGTCCGGCTTCTCACATTTCTGACCAAATCCAGCTAGAGTGTCGGCAGCACATGTCCTTCCGCCTGTCCCGGCCTCTGCGGATGAAGCTGCTGGCCACCGGCGCCGCCGGTGTGCTTTTTCTCGCCATCTATGAGGGCGTGATGATGGACTCGCGCACGGCCCGCGTCGAGTCTGCCAGCGAAACCGAGCCCCCAACCCCGGGCCGCCTGATACGGTTTGACGTCACGGCCTACTGCAAGGGCGAGACGACCGCATCCGGCGTCAAGGTCAGGCCAGGCATCGCCGCATCCGACCCCGCACTGCTGCCGGCCGGGTCAATCATCCGGATCGAAGGGGTGCCGGAAGCCTACGAAGGCATCTACACCGTGCTCGACACGGGTCCAGAGGTGCAGGGACGGGAACTGGACATCTACATCTGGAGTTGCTTCGAAGCGCTCGATTTCGGCCGCCGCAAAGCGGCCGTCACCGTCCTCCGGATGGGCTGGGACCCCAAGGCCTCAGTCCACTAGATCACGAACACGAAGGATTACAGGAGACTCCGAGTCTTGGAGACTCTTTTTCTTTAAGAAAGACCCGACCTCTGCGCCTCCGTGCCTCCTGTGGTCCGACGTGATCTGTCTCCGTGCCTCCCTGTGGATCTGCGTGGGCCGCGAGGTCTATTCCCTGGCGCCCGAGCGGCCGATACCCCTCGAACGGAGGTTTTCCATGCGAGGTTGTACGTTGCGGGCACTACTCTTTGGCGCTGGGCTCATGGCCGCGGTGGCGCTGCCGTCCACGGCTCTGGCGCAGGCCGACGACCGCCCGCCGTCTACCCGGGCCATCGGCGAGGAATATCACATCGAAGTGGGCGGCGCCATCTGGCGGCCGGGCCTGTTCGGCCTCATTGCGTCCGAACAGTTCGGGATTGTCGGTAGCCAAATCGACTTCATCTCCGACCTCGGGTTCAAGAAGACGCAGTTCCTGGACGGCCGCCTGGTCCTGCGACCCAGCAAGAAGAGCAAGTTCCGGTTCCAATACACGCCGGTCAGCTACACCGCCGACTCGACGTTGAAGCGGCAGATCGTCTTCAACGGCATCCTCTATCCGGTGAACGTCCCGATCAAATCGACGTTTGACTGGAAGGTCTGGCGGGTCGGATATGAATACGACTTCTTCTACACCGACCGTGGCTACGTCGGCTTCCTCATCGAAGGCCGCTACACGCAGATGAGTGCGAGCCTCAAGTCGCCGCTCAACGACGAAGCCACTGTGGCCAAAGCTCCCCTGCCGGCATTCGGACTGGTCGGCCGTGCCTACCCACTCAAGAACGTCTCGATCACCGCCGAAGTCAGCGGTTTCGAGCTACCGGACATTGATGAAAACTACCAGGCCAACTACGTGGACATCGACATCTATGGCACCGTGAACTTCTCACGGCACCTCGGCGTCCAGGTGGGCTGGAGGCGCATGAACACGTTCCTGCGCGTGAAGACCGACCAGGGCGACTTCCGCTTCCAGGGACTCTGGTTCGGCGGCGCGCTCAGGTACTGAACCGATTACCGATTGAGCGTGATCCAGACGCCAAGGAATCGGGCGTCCTGTCCCGCCGTATCGGACGGCCGGAAGCCAGACGATGAGGTGATGGTCATCGGCCAACTGCCGAGTGCGTCGGCGGCCGGCAGGGTCACCGGGCGCACTTCGCTGGCGACCAGCGTCAACACATCCTGCCATCCACCAACCTGAATCGTCACCGTGTTCGCGGCGCCGCCGTTCTGCACCTGCAGCACGTGCCCCCGATTCGCGGCAGTTGGGCCGCGTGTCAGCACGAAGGTCGTGGTCCGTCCGCCGCGCACCCAGAATCCCTCGTTTTCAGCAAACACATTGCCATCAAGGAAGAACACACCGGCGTCGCCGTAGGTGGCAAACTGACGTGCGAAAGCGCCGGGCGCCTGCGCGGCTGAAGCCGGCACCAGACTGGCGCGCACCTGCCGGGCAAACTCGGGGTCTCCGCCTTCCACAACCAGCGCAGCGGCACCGGCGGGAAGCGCCACCTGGAAGGAGTGCGACGATGACGCCGGCACTTCGAAGCGATACAGGTGCGGCGCGGGCGGCCGTGCGATGCGAATGGTCAGCGTGCCGGCGAGACTTCCCGACGTGACGTCCAGACGATAGAGTCCGCCGGGAACATTCGCGAGCGCGATCACCGTCGCCGACTGGCGGTCCGAGATCGGCGGCTGGTGGCGCTCAAGGCGAAGGGGCTCAGCAGCCGCATTCCAGCGGCGCATCCCGCCACCCACCCGCCACACAGGCTCCCCCGCCCCGACGGCTGCATGGATGGTGAGTTGCGCACGGACCGCATCCAGCGGCGCACGGCCTGTCACCCACCAACCGACCTGGGTCAGGAGCATGAAACCCACCAACATCCCCGTCGCGACGATGGTGCGTGATGTGGCAAAGGGACGAAGAACAAGCCACCACCCGACGAGCACCACCAGCGAGGCCGCGGCATGCCGCAGGAACGCGACCTCCGTATCCCAGAAAAAACTCGGCCACGCCCCTGGAAGATTCACGAGCGGGTTCAGCCAATCGAGCCAGGCCGCCTGAGCCGTTCGGCGATCGTTCCAGGCCATGGCGCCTCGGTCGACCGACAGCACCAGCGCTGTGATTGCGAGCGACACCATGAGCCCGGTGAGCAGCAACCTGCGGTTCGCGGCGCTCGAGCGCGACCACGCCACGGCGAGCGGAAGGGCGAGCAAGGGCAGGGCCGCGGTCATGAACCGCGACGGCAGCCCGGGCACGCCCGCCCACCACATCCAGTAACTCGCGACCGCCATCGCGTAGGCGAGCACGATGCCGATGGAAAGTGCGCTCAGCAAACGCAGCCGGCGCGGAGCAGCCAGCGCGACACCAAGGATCGCGGCCAGCAGGACCGGCGCGTAGGTCATCAGTCCGAACTGCTGGTCGATGAACAATCCGGTCACCGCACCCCAGATCCACGAACGGATTTCTGGATTCGGGCCGTAGGCAACGCGGGGGTCGAACGAACCGTAGAGGATGTAGAACATCGAGAGCCACGCCACGGCGCTGACCGCAGGAATCGCGCTGAACAGCGCAACTCGTCGGAGACGGTCGGCCATTGGGCGGGCCTGATCGCGGAGCATCAGCACGAGCACAACCACGCCAAGCGCACCGGCAAGGACGCTGAACCGCGTGTGTAGCCACGGCAACGCCGCAAGGGCCGCGGACACCGAGACTACCGCCCGAGGGGACGCGGCGGGAAGCGACACCAGCAGCCAGACGGCTGCAGCCACCGCACACGCGCCCGGCGCGTCCGGAAACACCATGAAGCTCATCACCGCCATCGTCGTGGACCCGGCCACGGCCGCCCAGGCAAACCACGCCGCGGATGTATCTCCCGTCAGCCGCCACGCCGAGCGCCACATCAAGGCGCCGGTCAACGCGCACAGCAGAATCAGCGTCGCCTGCGCGCCCCGAAACCCAAAGACCGCAAACGCGGGAAGCACAAGGGCCGACACGCCGGGCGCATGGATGGACGGGATGCGCCCATTCTTGCCCTTCACCAGATAGTCTGGGGCGATCGAGCCCCCGAAGTACGACGCGTAGTCGCGCGCGGCGTGGTTGTTCTCGATGAACAGGTCGGCGTCCTTGAGCAGGCTCTGCGTGATGACCAGGTAGTGCGGCTCGTCGCCGCCTGGCACGCGCGGATCGGCCGCCCACGCGGCGCCGAACGCGATCACGAACGAACCCAGAGCGGCCGCAAGGGTCGCCCGGGCCGGCGTCTGCTTACCACTCGCGCGTCCGAGCCACCCAAGCACCCGGCTGCCTTCTGCCGCCAGCAACGATGCGCCGATGGGCACCCATGCGAGCGCTCCCGTCCACACGAGGGCCACTGCGGGAAGGGGGACTGGCCACCACGGCAGCGTGCCTAGCAACGCGGCAACAGCAGTGGTCGGACGTGCGCGCCATCCTGGCACAAGCGCAGCAAGTGCCATCGAGAGGACGCCCACCCACCAGGGAGCCAATGCGAGCAGGCGCCCGGCACCGGGGTCGTTTGAGATCACACCAACCGTACCGGCTGCGCACCAGACCGAAATGCCGATGATGGCGGGGCCCACGCCCACGCGCACACTGCGATAGAATTCCCGCATCCGGCCGTCATTCTTTCATGCCTTCACGACTCCGCGACGCATGCATCGCCTCCCTGGTTGCGATTGTCGTGGCGGTGATCCTGACGTGGCCCATTGCCGCCCGTCTCGGGTCTGCCGGACGAGTGGACAGCGGCGACGGCAGGCATGGTGTGTGGAATGTGGCGTGGGTGGCGCACGCCCTGACCACGAACCCCGCGTCGCTTTTTGACGCCAATATTTTCTACCCCCACCGGCAGACGCTGGCGTACTCAGAGGCCAACATCATCGCGGGCATCGTCGCGGTCCCCGTCTGGGCGGCCACGAAGAATCCGTACGCCAGCTACAACACCGTCGTCCTGCTGGCATTCGCCGGGGCCGCGCTCTCGGCATTCCTGCTCGTGCGCGTACTCGGCGGCAGCCAGTTGAGCGCGAGCATCGCCGGGCTCATGTACGGCTTCAGCCCCTACATGTTCGCGCACGTGCCGCACATCCAGCTCCTGATGACGTTTGGCCCACCGCTGTCTTTGGCGGCGATGCACCACTTCACCAAGGCGCCGTCACTGCGACGCGGCGCGCTGCTCGGTGCGGCGCTCGGCGTCACCGGGCTGGCCTGTGCCTACTACGGCATCTTTGCCGGGCTTGCGACCGGGCTCGGACTTCTGTGGAACGCTGTGGCGCAGCGCCGGCTTCGGCAGTCGCGCTTCTGGCTTGGCGCGCTGATGGCGGCGGCCGTCGTGGTGATGATGGTGGGACCGTTTTTTGTGCCCTACATGGGAATGCGCGAGGCGGGTTTCGCTCGGTCGCTCGCCGAGGCCCGGCTCTACTCCACGCGCGGGCCCGAGTACCTGGCCTCAGCCGCGTGGGTGCACCGCTGGATGCTGCCGTACCTCGGTGAATTCAGGGAGGTGCTGTTTCCTGGATTCCTGTCGGTGCTGCTTGCCGCGATGGGTGCCGCCCTCGCGCTTCGCGCGAAGGCGCCGCATCGACAGACGATGGCGTTTTACGTGGTGGTGGCACTGCTGGCCCTCTGGATCTCGGCAGGCCCGGATGCAGGCTTGTATTCAGTCCTCTACCAGGTGGTGCCGGCGTTTTCGTTCCTGCGTGCACCGGTACGATTCGGCCTGCTCGTCGGGCTTTCGACTGCGGTGCTGGCCGCGTTCGCGATCACCGGGTTCGAGCGACGCCAGGTGAGGCTGAGCCGATGGTTTGCATGCGCCCTTGTCGTTATCGCGCTGGCCGAATCGTGGGTGGGCCCTTTGCTATTGGCCGACGCACCGCCAGTAGCGCAGGCCTATCGCCGGCTCGCCGTGATGCCGCGGGCGCCTGTTGCCGAGTTTCCATTCTTCACGGCTGCGTCAGAGCGACACCGGCACACCGAATACATGCTGATGTCCACGTTCCACTGGCAGCCGCTGATCAATGGCTACAGCGATCACACCCCGACAGGCTTCGCTGCCGACGCCGAAGCGCTGGCGAGCTTTCCTTCAACCGAGTCGTTTGCCGTGCTGCGTGCGCGCGGGGTGCGATGGGTCGTCGTGCACTTCAACGACTACCCTGCCGACGTGGGTCCGGCCTTGCGCCCGCAGCTGCAGGCCATGCCGAACCGGCTGAGGCTCGCGGTGGATGAATTTCCGGTGTCGCTCTATGAGGTTATCTGGCCCATGCAGCCAGGCGCTGCTCGGCAGCCGTAAGCGTCTCTTCCTTCTTGCAGAAGCAGAACCTGAGCTGCGACTGCCCACCCTGACGATCGCGATAGAAGCTGCTGCCCGGCACACTCGCCACGCCCACCTCTGTCACCAGATGTCGCGCCATCGTCACATCGTCTGTGAAGCCGAAGGCCGAGACGTCGGTCATGATGTAGTACGCGCCCCTGGGCCGGATGCAGCGAAAACCGGCAGCGGTCAGGATGCCCATCAGGCGATCGCGCTTGGCCCGGTAGGTGGTGGATAGGCCGGCGTAATAACTCTCGGGCATCGCAAGCGCGGCCGCCGCGGCGGCCTGCAGTGGCGCCGCAGCACCGACGGTGAGAAAGTCGTGCACCTTTCGAATGGCGCCACTCACATCGGGTGGCGCGATCGTCCAACCCACTCGCCAGCCAGTCACGCTGAACGTCTTCGACACACTGTTGATGGTGACGGTGCGGTCGGCCATCCCATCCAGTGACGCCATCGAGACATGCTCAGCGTCGTCGTACAGGATGTGCTCGTAGATCTCATCGGTCACCGCCAGCACGCCCCACTGCTGGCACAGCCCGGCGATGTGCTGAAGTTCCGCGCGTGAAAACACCTTGCCGGTGGGGTTGTTCGGGGTATTGATGATGATCGCCCGCGTCTTGTTTGAAAACGCCACAGCCAATTCGTCGGGGTCAAACGACCAGTCCACGCCACCGGACACACCGGGTTCACGCAACCGCACATACTTCGGCGTAGCGCCCGACAGAATCGCGTCCGGCCCGTAGTTCTCGTAGAACGGCTCGAACACAATCACCTCGTCGCCCGGATCGACGATGGCGAGCATGGTGGCCATCATGGCTTCGGTGGAGCCGCAGCAGACGGTGACGTGGGCGTCGGGGTCAATGACGTCGGAACGGTGGCGCGATGCGTCGCGGGCGATGGCCTCACGCAGCGGCTTGGAGCCCCAGGTGATGGCGTACTGGTTGATGTCCGCCTGGATGGCGTCGCAGGCGGCCTGCTTCACGGCTTCGGGTGCAGGAAAGTCTGGGAAGCCCTGCGACAGGTTGACGGCGCCGTGCGCGTTCGCGAGACGTGTCATCTCGCGGATGACCGATTCGGTGAACTGGGAGGCCTTGCGGGACGTGCGGAGGCGATCGGTCATGGAGAGGGTCTAAGCCAGTCCTCTTCTAATGTCGCTGCGGGGAGGCCGGCGTGCGGCGATACAGCAGCCGGTAGTCTTCGGCCGTGCCGAGAATTTTCTTCACGTAGCCCTGTGTTTCAGGAAACGGGATGCCGTCGATGAACTCATCGCGATCGACGCCGGGCCGTTCGGCCAGCCAGCGCGAGACGCGGCTTTCGCCGGCGTTGTAGGACGCCAGCGCCGGCGCGACACTGCCGAAACGTTTGATGAGATCGGCGAGGTACGTCGTGCCAATGCGCACGTTGATTTCCGGCTTGGTCAGGCTGGCGGTGCTGAAGGGCCGAATCTTCAGCGAGCGCGCATATTGCCGGCCGGTAGACGGCAGAATCTGCATCAGGCCCCAGGCGTCGGCCGACGAGCGGATTTCCGGATCGAACGTGGATTCCTGCGCCACAAGCGCGGCCACCAGGTACGGATCCAGTTTGTGGAGCGCGGCGTGTTTTTGAATCAGGTCCCAGTACGCCACCGGAAACAGGACCGTGAGTAATTCGCGCGGAAGGGTCTGTCCGCCATCGGCCATGTACTGCGGGTACGCGCGCTTCATGGCGCTGATGGCAAGGCGCAACTCCCCGTCGCGGTTCAAGGCGTACGCGAGTGTGGCCTCAATCACGGGCGAATTGCCTTCGAGCCGCTGGACTCGTTGCAGTTCAGCGGCGGCATCGCCATAGAGCTGCGCTGCGAGGAGCGCCTGGATGAGCGCAACATTACTCGGCGGCGCGCCGGGTGAAAATGCCACGCGTGCCTCTCGGCGCACCGGCTTCACCGACCCGGCGCCCGCGGGCCGTGACGCGGCCAGCATCTGACTCATCGCACGTTCGGCTTCCCGGCCGTAGTACGAATTGCCGTAATCGGCCATCGTCTGCTGGTAGTCGGCCACCGCGCGGTCACGGTGACCGAGACGCTCGTGCGCACGCGCCGCCCAGTAGACCCAGCCGGAACGATAGTCGGAGCGCCGCAGACCCTGCGCCGCACTTTCGAACAAGCGCACCGTTTCGGCGTAGTTGCCGCTCGAGAACGCCCACCAGCCGGCCTTCCAGGCGGCGCGACCGGCAAACGCGCCCGTCGGGAAGCGATCGTAGCTTTCCGTAAACACTGCCGCAGCCTTCCCATCGTCATCGGCCAGGATGAAGTGCGTGCCCAGGTCGTTGAGTGCGGATTCGACGAAGACCGGGTCGCGGCCGCGATCGACAAACGCGCGGACGTCGCGCAGATACTCGGCGTGGCGTCCCATGTCGCGGAGCACACCCACTCGGGAGTACTCCGCTTCATCGCGATTGGCGCCGCCAGCGGCGATGTAAGACTCCAGGGCTGCAAGGGCCGCTGGATACTGCTTCAGGCGGGCGTCGCACTGCGCCAACCGCAAATCCACGAGGTCGCGATCGATCCTGCCGGCCAGCGGTCGCACGCCTTCATACGCGAGGCGCGCCTCGGGATACTGTCGCGCTGCATACAACTGGTGTGCGCGGCTCATGGCCACGGTGAGCCGTGCGGTGGTGGCCGCCTGAAATGACGGCGAGAGACTGAGGAGCGCTGCGGTCGCGGCGGGCGCTTCTGGGGACGAGGGAAATTCGTCGTGGATTCGCGTGAACACTTTCACGGCAGTGTCGAGTTGCCCCGCTTCCCGTGCTGCCAGGCCAAGGCGGTACAGCGCCTTCGCCATTGACGATGGCACGAGAGGTTGGGTGGTGAGCGTAGAGAGCGCTTTGGTCGCGTCGGTCCAGGCCAGTCGTGCTTCGGCGGCGTCGGCGGCCACACGCAGCGCGGCTTCGAGCAGGTACCCCTCGGGTTTGGTGGCCAGGACTGCTGCCGCAGAGGCGGCCGCGTTGTCGAGTTGCTTGTCGGCCAGTTCGGCGCGGCCTTGGTGCAGCCGAACGTAACGCCCGACGACCGGCTGGCCGGTGGAGCGGCGCAGTGCGGGTAACGCGAGGGCGGGTTTGCCGTCTTCGAGGTACGCGAGCGCGTTGGCAATGGCGTTGGGATGGGCGTCTGCCGGCGTCGGTGCGAGCCAGAGTCGGTCCTGCGCACCGAGCGCCGCCACCAGCGAGAGACCGACTGCCAGTGGTAACAATCGCACGTCAGTCTCCCCGTGCCAGCACTTCCACCGTGCGGGCCGACGTCACGTTCTCAAGGCGAATCGCCGCATGGCGCGCGAGCAGTTCCAGCTCCTCGGTCCAGAGCGGTGCGTCTTCGTGCTCCACCGAGCGCGACAGGTCGTCGGCGTACAACACGGCCACCACTTCCCCGCCCACGGTCAGCGGCACGACCAGGCCCGTGTGTCCTGCGGGCACGCGCATGAAGACGGGCCCGTCGCCGTCGCGGCCCTCAATGACCGGCGGTACGAAACAGGTCTGTTTGAGCGCCACAGCGGCGGCGAGTGTGCCCGATGCGCCGATCGGCATTTCGGTGGGGCCGGTCCCTTCGGCAAACCCGAAGTGGCCCCAGGTTCGGAACATGTAGCCGTCCACGAGCAGGATGGCGACGCGCGACGTTTCAGCGGCCGCGCCTCGAGCCAGGGCTCCGAGGATGGCGTTGAGTGAGTCGGATTCGTCGATCCGGCGGATTGACCCCAGCAGCCGTTCCATCGTCTCCACGCGCCCTTCTCGGGTCGAGCTGGCCGCAACGGCCGGCAGGGTCGGGGCCACTATCTGTTCAGACTGTCCAAGGGCCGGTTCAAGAACCGGCGCAGCGGTAACTTGTTGCCGAAGCTGTTCGAGTTCGCGGGCATGCCTGGCTTCCTGGTCGGTGATGAGCCCGATCAGGTCTTTGGTCAGGGCCTGGACCCGCGCTTCCAGGTCATGGCTCGTCCGGTCCAGATAGGCGTCGACCAGCTCGCGCACGCGCTGCTCGTTTGTCATGTGGTGTCTCAATTATGAACCAAAGAACGGGGGCGGTACAACTCCGTAGCTCGGCCTGGGTCTCAAGGCCGAGTGGTAAGATAGTGGGGCGACACTGACCTTGTGGGGGCGACACGGCTTCGACGGGGGCAAGGGATCGTGGGATGCATGCCGAGCCATTTCCACCCGACTCGTTAAACCGGCGGAAACACAATGCAACTGCGGACACGCAGCTCGCACTCGCGGCCTAATCCCCGCGACGTGCACCCTCACCAGCCTGCGGGTGGGGAGTGCACGCCATTTAGCAGGCTGGTTCCCTAGCGCGTCCGGCGCCTGGGGACGAGACTTCACCGGACTAGCTTCGGCCACGTTCGTCGAACTTCGATGGCCGGCGCGAAATTTTAAGTTCGACTACGCATGTAGACGCCTACGGTGACAGGCC
>JBKJQX010000102.1:0-12037 GCA_046594875.1 Vicinamibacterales bacterium | reverse complement strand
CCAGTATCAACGCGAGGGTGATTCGAGCGGTGCGCATCGGCGTTCTCCTGCGTTGGGTCATTTGAGATTGGCGGGTTGTGTCTTACGCCACGCGTCGTAGCGCGCCCGCAGCGTTTTGACCGGGTTGAGATTCTCGCCCTCGCGAATGGCACCGGGACCGCGATTCTCACCGGGCTGCGCCACCGTCAGGTACATCGAGTACTTGCCGTTGTTGTGCGAGTCGCCGTTGGTGTCGTTCGGGTCCGACATCAGAATGTAGGCCACATGTGACGTCTTGCCATCACAGGCATTCACCGGGCGCGAGCCGTCGGTGGGCCAGGGTGGGCACACGCACCGGCTATCGCCACCGGAACCATCGGCCGCCTCCATCGCCGCCATCACCCGATCGGTGAGCGCGCCTTTGGTGGCAAGAAATGCGGCGACGGCGTTCGGCACCACCATGCCCGGTCGCAGGATGTTGCCCTGAATCGAGTAATAGATGTCGGTGCCGGGCACGCGACCCTGCACGTCCTGCGAGACATAGCCGTTGCCAAGGCCCGAATGCCCGGCGCTGCGTCCCTGAAGATCAAGGATGCCGAACTGGCGCGACTGAAACGCCGGGTCGGCGCTCAACATCGCGATGATCTGTTTCGGGTCCGTGCCTTTCTGCAACTCGCGGAACACCAGCATCTGATTCTGGTGCGTGCCGTCCACCCCCGCCTGGCACGCGGCCACTCCAAAGCCAGGCACGACCACGGCCTGCACACCCATGAGGAACTGGTCGTTCTGGTTCACGCACGTCGCCGAGGCGATGACGATGCGTTTGGTGGCCAGGTCGACGGCAATGACCGACCAGGTGGCGGAAGCCGTCGCAGGCAGGAGGCACGCGACTAGCAGGGAGGCAAGAACAAAAGCTCTGCGCATGCCGGGGATTATAGCGGCTTCACCATTGGCTCATTGCCTCATTCTTCTTGGCACCCGCGCATCGCTCATCGCCGCGTTGTACGCAAACGCCGCCATGATGACGGCATTTTTCATCAGGTCCTCAGGCGGAAGCGTTTCAAGGAAGTCCAGGTTGGTGTGACCGCCCGTGCCTCCGACCCGATCCTGCAGGAACTGGAACCCCGGCAGCCCCACCCGATCGAATGAGATGTGGTCGGTGCTGCCCACGCCCCGTGGCGACACGGTGGTCATGCCCAGGTCGTGGAACGGCTGCGTCCACAAGGTCATCATCATCCGCGCCCCTTCGTTCCCCTGAAGGTAGATCCCCCGGTACTGTCCGGGGCCATAGTCCTGATTGAAGTAGGCCGAGAGTTTTTCGTACGCAGGCGTCACGCCTTTGGGGCTTGCGGGATCTCCGAAGTGTTTCAGCACGTATTCGCGCGAGCCATGCAGGCCCTGTTCTTCGCCGGCCCACAATGCGACGCGAATGGTGCGTCGGGGCTTGGCGCCCACCGCGCGCAGGATGCGCATGGCCTCGAGCACGACCGCCACTCCCGAGGTGTTGTCGCTCGCGTTCGGGCTGGCGTGCCACGTGTCCAGGTGCGCACCGATCATCACCACTTCATCTTTCAGATCCGAGCCGGGAATTTCGCCCACCACGTTGCTGGCTTGTTCCACCGAGGCGCCCACACGATTGCGAATCTCGATTTCGATCGCGACGGGCAGGCCGCGTTCACGCAGCCGGTACATCCTGTTGTAGTGCTCTGGCGTGATCGCGACGATGGGCGGGGAGGCCAGTGTTTCGGCGCGGCCCCAGTTATCGGTGCGGGTACCCGGGCGGGCGAAGCCGCGCACGGCGCCTGGCCATCCGCTCTCGCTTTGCAGCACGGCCACGACGCCTTCGGCCTTGTAGAACGCCATCTTCTCTTCGGGCCGGACCACGCTGGGGTTGGGAGTGGTTGGCGCCGGTGCGGCGGCTGCGGCTGCGGCCGCTGGTTGTGCGGGTGGCGCCGGTGGTGCCGCCGGCGGCGGAGCGGGTGATTCCAGGACCTTGAGTTCCGCCTCGGTGTAGCGAGCCACGCCCGCGCTGAACCGCGCGCGGTCCACAACAGCCGGAGGAGTGGACAACACCGAGGCGCCGCGCAGCGTGCCGCGCAGTCGTTCAAGATCGGCGCGGTTGCGGATCTCGGCGTTGACGACGCGGGTCGTCTGTTTGCCGTTCGTGCCCGGTGTGTGCGAGAGCGGGTAGCCCACCATCGGCTGGTAATCGGGTTCGATGAGATGCAGCGAGACGTATTCGTTATCCCAGCGTGTGCCGTAGTCCATGAACGGCTCGGCGGCGACGTTCTCGAGCCCAATCTCGCGCATGTGGCCCTGCACCCACTGCTGCGCGCGCGCCATGTCATCCGAGAGCGTGAGCCTCGCACCGAGCACGTCGGTGATGTAGGACACGATGTCCATGACTCGCGAGCGCTGCAGGCCCTCGTCGCGGATGCGCGCGACCATGGCCTGGTCCACCGGCGTGACCGCGCCTTGCGCCGTCACTGCCGGCGGCAGCACCGAAGCGCCGAGCAACAAGGCGGCGAGGCAGAGAAGTGGCAATCGGCGCGTCAGAGTCATGTGCGGATTCTATGCTGCATCGTCGTGCGCAGGGCGCTCCGACGTACGTAGCTCGGCCCGCGTACGGTGGCTCGGCCTAGGTCCCGGGCGCCGTCCGCGTACGTAGCTCGGCCCGGTTCTCAAGGCCGAGATCTGGGCGATGCGGTGCCCGGCGGCCACCCACCGAGTAGATTTTTCCCCCGGTGCACTCCATGCGTGTGGTCTTGGCTGACGGCCGCAAACCCGCTTAAAGGCGCGGGTGAGCGATAGCCAGGCTCAACCGACTCGATGCCGCCAGTAATCTGGGCGCCGGCTTGTGTGCGCCACCGCGACAACGTGCGCGCCGTCACCCCGGACTTGATAGACGAGATGGTAAGGGAACCTCTGAACAAGCAATTGCCTCACGGCCGGCCTGCTCGGTCGAGGCGCGCCGCTTTCTGGATGCTGACGGATCAGCTCGACCGCGCCAGTGACCGCGTCGAAGAGTTCGCCACCGAGGCCCGCACGTTGTCGATCGTACCAACGAACCGCCTCGGCCAAATCTTGCGCCGCCGGTTCGCTGAAGTGAACGACGGTCACCGGCCGAGGATCTCAGCCTCAATTCGGCGCTTGACGGACTCCCAAGGCTCAAGTGGCGCAGTTCCGGATTCGATGGCGGCGAGTCGTCGATCGATCTCCGTATCCCAGGCCTCGTCAGCCTGGGGGTCGGTGGGGCCCGAGAGGCTGCCCAACAATTCGGCGGCTAACTCGGCCCGCGCGGAGGTATCCAACCGAAGGGCATCGACAAGAACCGCGGCGGTGGACTTGGTCATGAATCGAATCTTACGCCTCGAACACATGGGCCAACAAGCGGTAGGCCTTGGGGCTGGTCCTGCACGTCGTGCGGGAGCGCCTCGAACGCCGCCCAGAAACGCAGAATGACCGCCGGCGCCAAGGCGGCCCGCGGCTGAGCGCCTGTGAAGTCGCCGTTTGGAGTGACGAACCGTGTACACACTTGGTTGCGGACGGAACCTGAGCGGAGGTAGGCTCATCCGATGACCACTGTGGCAGAGATTTCCGGAGCCGTTCGACGCCTTCCGAAGCGGGAGTTGGCCCGCTTCAGGAAGTGGTTCGCGGACTACGATGCAGCGGCGTGGGACGAGCAGCTCGAGCGGAATGTCGCCGCCGGTCGGCTGGACAAAGTCGCCGACGAGGCGCTTCGTGATCTCAAGGCCGGTCGGACGACCGCGTTGTGAACCATCGGGCGACGCCAAAATTCTGGCGGTGCTACAACAGCCTTCCCAAGGACGTGCGAACCCTGGCGGACCGTTGTTACGCCCAGCAACTGGAGTGAGCCGACATGGAACACCGCGACGTTCTGATGGCGATTGCGCAAGTGGCGGCGACCTTCATCGGTTTCGCCAGCGTCGTTTTCGCGGTGGGGCGCGCCTCGGTCGCAGGCGTGAATGCGCCCGAACGCACCGCATTGATCCATCTGCTCCTTCCCTCGATCCTTGTGCTGTTTCTTGCATTCGCCCCGGTGGTCGCCTTCGCCGGAGTCGGCTCAGAGGGGCGAGTGTGGCAGGTCGCCAACGGCGTACTGGGCGTCATTCACCTGCTGCTCGTGTCGAATGCGACGTGGGTGGCCGTCCGGTCGCGCCTTCTGGAACCGGTTCCGTTGCGCTTCGTCCTGATACCGGGCGGGTACCTTGCCGTCGCTGCCAATCTTGCGGTGGCATTCGGATTTGTCCAGCATCTGGCCGCCATGATCTACATCGCCGGACTGGTGTGGTTCCTGTTGGTGGCGGCCGTGCAATTTGTCATGCTCATCCTGCTTCATGAACGCGCCAACTGAAGAGAGAGACCCGATGCTGAGTCGCGTGATGACCGGTCGTACAGACCTGGTAATCGATCTGGTGGCCGCGGGCCAGCCGGCGACGCTTCGCGACGCCGACGGCACAAGCCTGATCTCCACCTGCGCTTATTTCGGTGACGTCAGCGCGATCCGTGTCCTGCTCTCGCAGGGGGAACAACTCGAGTCTCTTGGCCGCAACCTTGGCCTGGCAGCGGCCGCGTTCCACGGACACTGGCAACTCTGCGAATTCCTGCTTGAACATGGCGCCGACGTAAACGCCGCCGACCCCACCACCGGCGAGACCGCCCTGCACGCCGCGCTCTGCACCGCGAGTCGGCCCGGTTGCGCCCTCGCTGTGAGAGTGCTGGTTGCGGCGGGAGCCGATCCGAATCGCACAACAACGCCAGGAGCCGAAACCGGCGGCTTCATGCGCGATTGCCGTACCAGAGGCGAGACGGCCCTTCACCGGGCCGCAGCCTTCGCGAGTGAGGACACGATTCAGCTCCTTCTCAATGCGGGAGCGACCGTCGATGCCAGAGACGTGAATGGCGATACCCCGCTTGGCTGGGCGAGCTGGTACACCCGTCCCGACACGGTGCTCAGAAAACTCTGTTACGGCCAGTTCCACATCCGCGACGGCCGCAAGTCCATGGAAGCCTACCTGCTGGGAGAGCCCGAAAAGTCCTGAGGCCTGGTCGCGCGTGACACCCGTGCGGTATGCTGCCGCCACCATGGTCAAAGTGGCGACGGTCCTGCTCGTGGCGGTTGGCGCACTGGCGAGCCTTACCGCACAACAACCCACACCCGCCAGCGCCGCTCTCACCTCCATCATCGACGCCATCGTCACTCGTGCCGCGCGGGGGACGACGGGCGCGGCGGCGCCCAGGCTAGACGCTGCGGCACTGCTGACGCGCTTGCGCGCGATCGATGCGCAGGCCCTGTCGTTCGACGAGCAGATCGATCGGCGCTTTGCGGAGACGATCCTGATCGGACGCATCGTGAGCGCGCCGGCCGGACAGCCCATGGGTGAGCCGGCCTACACACGAATGCTGCGCGAGCAGCACCTGCTGCCGTACGATGCCGCCGGGCTGTGGACCTACGCGCGAGGCCAGTTTGATGCGACGGTTCGGGAGCTGGAAAGCCTGGCGCGCACTATCGATCCCTCAAAGACGTGGCGGCAGATTGCCGACGAGGTGAAACAGGATCACCCCGAGCCGCTGAGGATGATCGAAGCCCATCAGGAGATTGTGGACAAGGCCCGCGCGCATCTGGTGGCCAAGGACCTGATGACGTTGCCGTGGCCTGAGACGTGTACGGTGGTTCGCCGTATCCCCACGCAGGGCAACAACCCGTACTACGGGAGTTTTTCCGGCGCCACGGCGCGACCAGCCGGCGCCGATGGCACCCTGCGCGGCGAGTGGCATATCAATCCGTTTGATCCCGCGTGGGATGCCGACCGGAGGCGCGACTACCTCGTGGAGCACGACTGGGGCGTGATCTACGTCACGGCGCCGCACGAAACGTACGGCGGGCACCACGTGCAGATCATGTATCAGATGCACAACCCCCGGCCGCTGCGTCAGCGTCAGAGCACGTCGATGTTTTCCGAAGGGTGGGGCCTCTACAACGAACAGTTGTTTCAGGAAACGGGCTTCCTGCCCTCGGAACGTCTCCACCTGCGCCAGCTTCAGCTGCGTTTGTGGCGCAACGCGAGGGTGATTTACGACGTGGGGATGCAGACCGGCCGAATGACGCGTGACGAGGCGATCACGTTGATGACCGACCGCGTCGGATTCCTTCGCTGGGCCGCCGAGGCGGAGGTGGACTCGGCTCTTGCACGGCCCGGATATTTCATCGGCTACTTCATGGGGATGTCCGAGATCCTCAAGATGCGCGACGAGTACCGCCAGCGCCGGGGCGCGGCGTTCACCCTCAAGGACTTTCACGATCGGCTGCTGCGCACCGGCAGCATGCCACCGGCGCTGGTTCGCGAGGCGCTGCTGCACGGCCTGTAGTGCACTACATCTATATGCTCCGCTGCGCGGACGGCACGCTCTACACCGGCTACACCATCAACCTGAAAGCGCGCGTCGAGGCCCACAACGCCGGTCGCGGGGCGAAATACACACGGGGCCGGGGCCCCGTCACGCTGGTGTACAAACGCGGTTTCAGGTCCATCGGCAAGGCCCTGGCGCGCGAATACGCGCTGAAGCAACTGACGCGGACTGAAAAGGAAGCGCTCATCTCAGCAATGGCCGTGAAGGCGCGGCGAGTGTGACCTCTGGACCCCGGACCCTGGACCCTGGACCCTGGACTCTGGACGTCCTCATTGTCGGCGCCGGGCCCGCCGGCTGCGCCGCCGCAACCGTGCTCGCACAATGCGGCCATCGGGTTCTGCTGGTCGATCGCCCGTCCACCGGCCGGCCGGCGCTGGCCGAGTCCATTCCGCCGAGCGCGCACCGCATTCTCTCGACCCTCGGCATGAAGGCGGCGGTTGATGCCGCCGGCTTTCAGCCCTGGCTGGGCAACACCGTGTGGTGGGGTGGCGCGGCGCCGCGCGTGGAATCGTTCGCGCCGGGTGAGTCGGGCTACCAGGTGGAACGCGATCGCTTCGATGCGGTGCTGCGCGATGTGGCCGCTCAGACCGGCGCGCACATCATTTCCGGCACTGTGCGCGATGTCGATGAGCCTGATCAGGGCCTCGCGCTTGAGAACCAGCGCGAGCTACGTACGGCGTACGTAGCTCGGCCTGATCCTCAAGGCCGAGACAGCGACCCACAGCGAGTCACCGCGAAGATCGTCCTGGATTGTTCCGGTCGCGCGGGCGTGGTGGCGCGCAAGGGCCTTCGTGTCGTCGAGCCCTCACATCGAACCGTGGCGCTCGCGGCCGTGTGGCACGCCGATCGGCCGTGGCCGGCCGATCAGCTCGGTCATACCCTTGTCGCATCGCATGCTGACGGATGGGCGTGGTCGGTGCCGACGGCCACAGACACGCGCTATGTCACGGTGATGGTGGACCCGGAACGCAGCCACCTTGCTCGCGGAGTGCCGGCGCTCGATGTCTACCTGGCCGAGCTGAAAAAAGTCTCCGCGTTCGCGCCATTGCTGGCTGAGGCCACCCTTGTGAGTGGCCCATGGGGCGC
Source organism: Vicinamibacterales bacterium (assembly GCA_046594875.1). Lineage (GTDB taxonomy): Bacteria > Acidobacteriota > Vicinamibacteria > Vicinamibacterales > SCN-69-37 > SYFT01. The sequence continues at coordinate 4,540 of JBKJQX010000102.1, read as the reverse complement.
CGATGCCTCGCTCTACACCACAGCGCACCACGCGGGGCCCGGGTTCCTGCTGGCAGGCGATGCTGCGTCGTTCATCGACCCGCTGTCGTCGTTCGGCGTGAAAAAGGCGTTGGCATCGGGATGGTTGGCGGCCATCACCGCGAACACGATCCTTGAGACTCCTGAAATGCGCGACGCCGCGCTGGCGTTCTACGAACAACGCGAGCGGGAGGTGGTGCAGAGCTTCCGCACCCAGACCGCCCGCTATGCGGCGAGTGCCACTGGGGATGCGGGCCACCCGTTCTGGGACGCGCGGGTGGATCTCGCGCTTGAAGCCCAGCGCGAGCTACGTACCCCGGACGCAGCTCAGCTACGTACGCCGTACGTAGCTCGGCCTGGTTCTCAAGGCCGAGGCGAAGAACAGGCCGCGCTCGACGACCTGCGCGGTCGCTCGGAGATGCATCTTCAGCAAGGTGCCCAGGTTCGAACAGCCCCCAAAGCCGCGATTCGAGGCCAGTTGATCGTGATGGAGGAGCACCTGTTCCTGCCGGCGTGGCCGGATGGCGTCCGGTACCTGCGCAACATCGACCTGCTGCTCCTGATGCGCCTCGCGCCGGACCATCGCGACGTGGGTGCTCTGTATGACGCCTTGTCCTTCGCCCAGCCCGGCGTGTCACTACCGGACTTGCTCGGCGTGTTGTCCACCCTTATCGCACGGGGCGCTCTTCAGCATTCTCGGCCTTGAAAATCAGGCCGAGCTACGACACACTCCATGTCTCTATGAAGCGCCTGTTGCTTTCCGCACTTGGTGTCCTAATCCTCGGCAGTGCCGTCGCCGCCAGAATGCCGCAGGCCGCGACCACAACAGCTCAGGCTCCCGCGGCACCGGCCATGCCGGGCGCCACATCGGACGAAGGCATCCCGATCACCCACGCCAAAGTGAAGACCGTATGCGGCGACTGTCACAAAACTGACGACAAGGGCCGGATGTCGCGCATCTCGTACAGGCGCACCACGCCCGAAGGCTGGCAGGAGACGATTCGCCGGATGGTCACGCTCAACAAAGCCGAGATCGAACCGGCCGACGCGCGCGAAATCGTCAAGTACCTCTCCGACAACCTCGGCCTGGCCCCCGAGGAGAGCAAGCCGGCCTATTTCGAGAGCGAACGGCGGCTGATTGACTTCACCTATAAGGCCAACACGGACACCGCCGCCGTGTGCTCCAGCTGCCATTCGATCGGTCGCGTGATGCTGCAGCGCCGCACCGGCAAGGAATGGGATCTCGTGCTGGCGATGCACAGGGGTTGGTATCCACTCATCGATGGTCAGGTCTTCCGTCGCGGCGGTCCGGCCAGCACCGAACCAGGGCCAGACGGTCGTCCGCCCGACAACCGTCATCCGATGGACAAGGCGCTGGCGCACCTCAAGCCCACGTTCCCATTCACCACGCCGGAATGGACGGCATGGTCGGCCACCATGCGGAGCCCCAGGTTGGATGGCGCGTGGCTGCTCAGCGGTTACGACCCCGGAGCGGGACCGATCTTCGGCACGGTCACGATGACCGCGAACCCTTCCGCCCCAGACGAGTTCACCACCGAGACCACGTTCCAGTACGCGCGCACGGGTCGCACCGTGGTGCGTCGCGGTCGGTCGGTGGTCTACACCGGCCACCAATGGCGCGGGCGCACCACCGTGAACGGTGATGACGCCTCGTCGCTGCGCGAAGTGATGGAAGTGGAGCGCGACTGGCAGTCCATTTCGGGCCGCTGGTTCAACGGCGACTACGAGGAACTGGGACCCGATGTGACGCTCACGCGCGTCGGCCGCGAGGCCGTGGTGGCCGGTCTTGACCGGCCGTCCGCCAGGCGCGGCGGCTCGGCGCAGACACTCCGCATCTTCGGCGCGAACTTTTCGACGACACTGGCCGCGCGAGATGTGGACTTCGGTCGCGGCGTGACCGTGACCCGTGTGGTCAACGCCACACCAACGATGGTCACCGTTGAGCTTGATGTGGCAGCCGACGCGGTGCAGGGCGCGCGCGATCTGTTCCTCGCCGGCACGCTCAAGAAAGGCGCGCTCACCGTCTACGACAAGGTGGACTTCATCAAGGTCGCGCCCGGCTGGAGCATGGCCCGCGTGGGCGGCGTGGTCTTCCCGAAAATGCTGGCGCAGTTCGAGGCGTTTGCGTACGCGCATGGCCCGGACGGCAAGCCCGACACCAAAGACGATCTGCCAGTGGGCCCGGTGGACGCCACCTGGTCGGTGGAGGAATACACGGCCACGTTCGACGATGATGACGTGAAGTTTGTGGGTGAGGTGAATCCGTCCACCGGCCTGTTCACGCCCAACGTTGACGGTCCCAACCCGGCGCGTTCCGGCAATCGCAACAACCTCGGCGATGTGTGGGTGGTGGCCACCTACAAACCTGCGGCCGACGCCACGCCGATGCGTGCGCGTTCACACCTGATCGTCACGGTTCCGCTGTACCTGCGATGGGACTTCTCGTCGATGGTGAATCGATGAGCCAGGCCCTCAACGCGTTGCATCCGGGCGACTGCCACTCGTTTGAAGCGGGCGGCCAGCGGTTTCTGTATCTCGCGCCAAGTGCGGCTGTGATGGCGGTAGACGACGTGTCGGCGGCGGTGCTGGATTCCATTGCTCTTCGCGCGCGTTCGTCCGAAGAGATCGTCGCGGACCTTGCTGGTCGTTTCCCGGCCGAAGCCATTGACGAAAGCCTCGACGAGCTCGTTCGCGTCCGCGCACTCCGCCGTATCGACACCCCCACCCGGCGTCCTCCCGTGGTCGTGCCGCTGACGCCGGTGCCGCTCAGCACGATGGTGCTCAACGTCACTAATCAGTGCAACCTGAGCTGTACGTATTGTTACGAGTACGGCGAAGACAAGATCGTCCAGACCGAAAACGGCAAGCAGCCGAAGATGATGACCGAGCAGACGGCCCGCGAAAGCGTGGACTTCCTGCTGCGCGAGTCCGGAAAAGATGCGCACATGACGTTTTTCGGCGGCGAGACGCTGCTGAACTTCAGGGTGCTCAAGACCACGGTGGCCTATGCCACTGAGCAAGCGGCCGCGCTGGGCAAGACCATCGACTTCAGCATGACGACGAACGCCACGCTGCTGAGTCCGGAGGTCATCGACTTTCTGGCGGAGCACAAGTTCGGCGTGACCATTTCGATGGACGGTCCGCCCGACCTGCAGAACAAGTTCCGTGTGTTCCACAACGGCACCGGCAGTTACGACGTGATGGCGCCGAAAGCAAAGGCGCTGATTGCGAAGCACCGGTCGCGGCCTATCGGCGCCAGGGTGACACTGACGAAGGACACGTTGGATGTGCGGCGCATCTACAATCACCTCACCGAAGACATCGGGTTCTGGGAAGTGGGTTTTGCGCCGGTGACGGCGTCGCCCGAGCGGCCGCATGCGTTTGGCGATGAGGGTTTCGAGCAGGTGCTGGCGGAGTTCCGCGCGCTGGCGCAGGATTATCTGGCGGCGGCGCTCGAGAATCGGCATCACGGGTTCAGCAACGTGCGCGAGACCCTCGGAGAAATCCACAAGGGTGCCAGCAAGGCGTGGCCGTGTGGTGCCGGGTTCGGGCTGCTTGGTGTGTCCACTGGTGGCGACGTCGGACTGTGTCATCGCTTCGCCGGTTCTGACGATCACAAGTTCGGCACCGTGCGTGACGGCATCGACCGCGCGAAGCAGCACGACTTTCTCGAATCGCATCACGTGAGCAACAAGACCGATTGTCAGACGTGCTGGGCGCGACCGTTGTGCGCGGGCGGGTGTTATCACGAGGCCCACACGCGATTCGGCACCACCAACCAGCCCAACCTCCACTACTGCGACTGGATTCGCGGGTGGACGGACACGTGCCTGCAGATCTACGGACAGATTGCGCAACTCAACCCCGGATTCCTTCAGCAGTTCGAGGACGCCAATGAAGCACCTCAGCCCAGTTAACGCCAAAGCCCATCGCCTCTCTGCCGCTGTCACCGCACCGCAAGGTGGCTATGCACCCGGAGGTGTCACCGCACCGGAGGGTGGCTATGCACCCGGAGGTGCAATTAACGACGTTGTGGCCCTGCACACCCCCCAACAGCCGCAGGGGCCGCACATCCCGCTGGGGTGTTCCACCGTGTTCGCGCCCGGGTGGGAAGTGGACCGCACGGGCGGTACCGCCGGATTGTGCCAGCCGGTGGAGCGCGACCTGTTCGACTGCCATCTCGGCTGCTTCTGGCCCGCGCAGGTGCCCGACCAGCTCAACCGCGCGCCCGACTGGACCAAGAAGTGCGCGGCGGCCCAGAAAGACTGGCGCAAAATCGACGTCATCTTCCCATGAAGAGTTTCGTCCTTCTCCTCGCTCTCGCCTCCGCGTCCCTGTCAGCCGCGCCGCAGATCACCACCCGTCCGTCGGGCCGTGCCCCTGCCGCGGCGTCCGTCGCCGGCAACGGCACGATCTACCTGGGCACCTACAAGGGCACTGTCTCGATCATCGATGAGGCGACCGAGAAGGTGATCGGCGAGATCCCGCCTTGAGCGGGATC
>JBKJQX010000085.1:0-14035 GCA_046594875.1 Vicinamibacterales bacterium | reverse complement strand
GCGCGTGAAACGCCCGAATCTCCTGCGCGGTCATCTCGCCGTTCGACACGCTGTTGCCCATGGCCATCGCGCCATACCTTGGCGCGGACCGTACACGAGCCGACCGAACGCGGCGTTTGCCACCACGCCGGCGTTGTCGCGCTGCTGCGTCAGCGATGTCAGCCGCTCCTGCCGCAGTCGCTCCACTTCACCTTCCGAGAAAGACGGATGCAGCGCCACATCCCCCAGCAACGGCAGCGCGTCGTCCAACTTCGACACCGGGCTGAAGAGGCCCACGGTGGAGGAGTCCCACGAACTGCCGGTGGAGATACTGATGCCAAGGAACTCGATGGCGTCGGCCAGCGCGAGCGCATCGCGCGTGCCCGCACCTTCATCAAGCATCGCGGCCGTAAAACTGGCCAGCCCGTACTTGCCGGCCGGGTCAGTGGCCGCCCCGGCGCGCACGATCAGGTTCACCTGCACCACCGGCACCTTGGGCATGGCGACGATCCACACCGGCAGGCCGTTGGCGAGCGTGCGCTTTTGAATCGGGGGCAGCGTCAGCGCGGGCACCGGCCCCGGCGCCGGCGCCTTGGACCGATCCGGCATCTGCTGGGCAGAGATTGGCAGACCGACTGTGGAGCCCAGGGCCACCGCAATGGTCACTATCGTCAGAGTCCGTCTGATGTTGATCATGATGTCTCTCGTTCTCAACGTAGGGCGTCCCGTCAGGGGCGCCAAATTGGCGCGGCTAAAGCCACGCCCTACAAAACGTTCACTTCCCCTTCGGGTGCACCGACAGCTCCAGCCGTCTGTCCGCGGGAAGCCACTTCCTCGCCGCTGCCTGAATGTCGTTCGGTTGAAGCGCGAGATACCGCGCCAGGTCTTCGGCGAAGTAGTCGGGGTTGCCCGTCGCGAAGAAATACGCGTTCATCTGGTCGGCCTTGGCGCCGCTTTGCTGCATGGAGTTCAGGAAGTTCGACTCGATGCCGTTCAGCGCACGCTGCATTTCACGAGCGACCGGCGGCGCGGCCTTCAGCTTCTCGATTTCCTCATCGATGATCGTCTTGATCTTCGCCAGCACCTGCTCGGGCGGGTCTTCCGATGGTCGGGCGGTCGCGACGATCTGGAACCGCGAACCCAGCGCCGCACTGGCCTGGAACGCCTGGATGCTCTGCACGAGCTGCAGGTCGTACACCAACCGCTTGTAGAGCCGTGAGTTCTTGCCGCCGGTCAACACACTGGCCAGCACGTCCAGCTCCGCATCCCCCGGTTTGAACTGCGCCGGCGAATGCCACGCCATCGTCAACCTCGGCAACTGCACGTTGTCGGTCATTGTTTCTTTGATGACCGACGTCAATTCCGCCGGTGGGGCTTCGATGGGCGTCAGCCGCGGTCCGGGCTTGACGTCGGCAAACCAGTGTTCCATCTTCTTCCGCGCGTCGGCCGGGTTGATGTCGCCGGCAATCACGATGCTCGCGTTGCCCGGAGCGTAGTACTTGGTGAAGAACTCTTTCACGTCGTCGTGCGTCGCCGCCGTCAGGTCCTCCATGTAGCCGATCACGGGCCAGTAATACGGATGCGTCTTGGGATACATCAGCTCGGTGATCCGCACACTGGACATGCCGTAGGGCGCGTTCTCGATACTCTGCCGCCGTTCGTTCTTGACGACGTCGCGCTGGCCGTCCACGAGCTGTGGCGTGACCACGTCGAGCAGAAAGCCCATGCGGTCCGATTCGAGGAACAGCGCCAGGTCCAGGGCGTTGGCCGGCAGCGATTCGTAGTAGTTCGTGCGGTCGGTGGTGGTGGAGCCGTTGTTCGAGCCGCCGGCGGCTTCCAGGAAGTTATCGAAGTCACCTTCCTTCACGTGCTTCGATCCTTCGAACAGGATGTGTTCGAAGAGGTGGGCAAAGCCGGTGCGCCCGAACTTTTCGCGCGCGGATCCGGCGTGATACCAGACGTTGACGGTCACCATCGGCACGGTGTGGTCTTCGTGGAGGATGACCGTCAAGCCGTTGGGCAGGGTGAACATCTCGTAGGGCGCCGACACTTTCGGCGCCTGCTGAGCGGCCAGCGGCGCGAGCGTCAGAACCGCGGCCACGGCCATGGCTGAACCAATGCGAACACGTTGCGGTTTCATGGGTTCCAGTGTACCCGAGGCCGTCAATATTGGCCTTGACTGCTACAACACGAGTTCGTATCCGATGGCCCGAGCGTTGGCCACGATACGTTCGTCCAGCGTCACCATTGTCAGCCATTGCGGGTCGTCGGTGAGCGCCGCGGCCGTCGCCAGGTGAATGGCATCAAGCGTGCGGACAGGTTCGGCCGGAAACGGCTTGCCGACACGCACCAGGATGTCGTCGGTGACGGGCATGACGGCACATCGGCGTCGAAAACGAGTGAGCGCGCTGAGAGCCGAGCGCTCCTGATCGGCCGTCAGTCGCTGCGTTCGACGCGCGCGGATCACCCCGCGCCGAGCTTCCGCGAACGTGAGCGCGGACGTCACCAGCGTGCCGGGGGCTCGCAGCGCCCGACGGGCCGGCCCATGCGATTCAAGCAGGGCCGCGAGGAGCGCACTGGTCTCGACATAGCGCAGCGCCGGGCCGGAGGGCGCGCTACGGCTTGCCACGGTCCTCGTCAATGAGCGCCCGACTCAACCCCGGCTCCAGTCGGAGGACTGGCCATCCTGCAGTCGGGTCCCCCTTCTCGGTCGGTGGCTCCACAACACCGGAGGCCACCAACCGCTCGAACCGGTTGCTCGGTGTCTTGTTGGCGTGTGACGATGGCGGCACCAGTTCCGCGACTACGCGACCATGGGCGGTGACGGCCACACGATCGCCCGCCTCGGCTTTCCTGACGTATCGGCTCAGGTTGTTTTTCAGTTCCCGGATTCCAACCGCCATGCCTGAATTATAGCCACAAGTGGCCACATTCGTCACGGCGCACAACGGTTGACAACCGCCCGGCATCGGCGCTAAATGAGTGGCTTCGCCCAATTCACCGTCCATTCCTGGGAGGTCCCTATGCGATCCACGGATACCAATCGTCGCCGTTTCCTTGTCACTGGCGTTGCGGCTGCCGCTGCGGCGGCCGTGCCGTTTACGCGTCTTGAAGCCGCCCAGGCGCAGGCGGGCGCCAGCGACTGGCTCAAGGAGGTCCGCGGTCAGTACCGCTGCTTCTTCGATTTCAACGCCCACAAGAACGGCCTGCCCCTTCTGCACATGCTCAATTACATCAGCGGCTACACCGGGGCGTACGGGGCCCAGCCCGCCCAGGTGGGCGCGGTCGGCAGCTTCTACGGCATCGGGCCGGCGTCGAGCATCCCACTGGGCTTTGATGACTCGGTCTGGGCGAAGTACGGCGTCGGGGACCTGCTCAACCTGAAGGACGCGAACGGCCGCGCGTACACGCGGAACGTGTTCAACAGTCCGACCGAAGCCGATGGGCATCTGCTTACTCAGGGGATGGGGGTGCCGCCACTGGCGCCGTTCGGCGGCGCGATGGTGGCGTGTTCGATCCCCAGTCTGCAGAAGATGGGGGCGAAGTTCCTGATGTGCAACAACGCGCTCGGTGCCTGGACGCTCGAACTTGCCGCGCGCGGCAAAGGCGACGCGGCGGCGATCGGCACGGAGTTGCGAGCGCACCTGCTGCCTGGCGTCACCGTCGTGCCGGCCATGGTCGTGGCCATCGCACAGGCGCAGGCCGCCGGCATCGCCTACAACCATCAGTAGGGTCCGTGATTAACTGAGGGCGTGTTTTCGGCGCGACTGCCTGCCCGGCTTGAACCAAACGCATTCAGCGTGGCCCTTGCCGGCCTTCGCCGGCAGGGCGCCACGCTTTCCGACCTGACGGTCACCAATCCGACCAAGGTGGGGGTCGCTTACCCGCCTGAACTACTTGCTCCACTCGCTGACGGCAGGTCGCTGTCGTACGACCCTGAGCCATTTGGCCTGCTGGCCGCTCGCGAAGCTGTGGTCGCGTCGATCAGCACCAGCAGCGCGCCCGTGAGTCCCGACCGCGTGGTGCTCACGTCGAGCACGAGCGAGGCCTATGGCCTGTTGTTCAAGCTGTTGTGCGATCCAGGCGATGCGGTTCTGGTGCCGCAACCGAGTTATCCACTGTTCGACTTGCTGACGGGGCTCGACGCCGTGGTGTCTTCCCCTTACCGGCTTGACGACCATGGGGTGTGGTCGATCGATCGCGACAGCGTTCGCACTGCGTGCGGACCACGCACGCGAGCGGTGCTGGTGGTGTCGCCCAACAATCCCACGGGGTCGATGCTGCGCAGCGACGACCGCGAGTGGCTGGTGGCGTTTGCGCTGGAGCACGGCCTGGCGATCATCTCGGATGAAGTATTTTCGGACTACACGATTGCGCCTGGCCGCGATGCCGTGTCCCTCATGGGCGAACCCCGCGCGCTCACATTCACGTTGGGTGGCCTGTCGAAGTCAGCCGCTCTGCCGCAACTGAAACTCGGATGGATTGTGGTCAGCGGTCCCGACGCGGTCGTCGCCGACGCGCTCGAGCCGCTCGAGGTCATTTGCGATACCTACCTCTCGGTCTCAACACCCGTACAGGTGGCGGCGCCACGACTGATCGCGGAAAGCGTGGTGGTACGTGAAGCGATTCTTGAGCGGGTCCGCCACAACTATCGCGCGCTTCAGCGCATCGCCGCCGCGCATCCATCGGTGACGGTGTTGCCACCCGAAGGTGGCTGGTCCGTGGTGGTGCGTGTGCCTGAGACTATCGGCGAAGAAGCCCTGGTGCTGCGTCTGCTCAACGACGCGCATGTCGTGGTGCATCCTGGATATTTCTTTGATTTCCCCCGTGGAGCGCATGTGGTGATGAGTTTGTTGCCTGAGCCCAACCTGTTCGCCGGCGCTGTGTCCAAAGTGCTGGCGATGGCGGCCCCGCAATGACGCGCCACCGTGGCGTGTCGCTGCCGCTGTCGTCGATGCCCTCTTCTGTGAGTTGGGGCATCGGGGAGATTCCGGATCTCGTGCCGATGGGGCAATGGTTACAGGCGGCAGGCTTCGACCAGCTCATGTTGCTGCCGGTTGGCACCATGCCTCGCGGTCAGTCATCACCGTATTCGGCGTGTTCGGCGATGGCGATTGATCCGATCTATCTGGCGATCGAAGGGATTGACGACTTCTCCCGGGCCGGCGGAATCGAGTGCCTGTCGCCCGACGCGCGTCGCTGGCTCGACGATGCGCGCGGGAGTGCGAGAGTGAAGTTCGCGGAAGTGCGCGAACTCAAGGAAGTAGCGTTGTGGATCGCCTTTCGTGAGTTCGTGTGTGACGAGTGGGACCAGCGGACCATTCGCGCAGGTGAGTTCGCCGCATTCACGCAGAAGGAACGGTGGTGGCTCGACGACTATTCCCTGTTCCAGGCGTGCGCGGCAGAATGGCCGGGAGGGAAGTGGCGCGACTGGCCGGCGTCCGTCGCGCGTCGCGAGCCCGCCGCCCTCAACGAAGTCCGGCGTCATCTCACCCGCCGCGTCATGTTCGAGCAGTACGTGCAGTGGGTGGCTGACACCCAGTGGCGCGCATCGCGACAGGCCTTGCGCGATCTGGGTGTTTCGCTGTTCGGCGACCTGCCGTTTGTGGTGGATGCGCACAGTGCCGACGTGTGGGCGCGGCAGGACGAGTTCCTGACGGATGTGTCTGTAGGTGTGCCGCCCGACGACTTCAGCGACACCGGTCAGGACTGGGGCCTGCCGATGTATCGATGGGACGTGATTCACAGGACAGATTTCGCGTGGCTGCGGCAGCGCGCGGAACGCATGCGATCGCTGTACGACGGATTCCGCGTAGACCATCTCGTGGGCTTCTACCGCACCTACGGCAAGGCGCCCAGTGGCGAGACGTTCTTCCTGCCGCCGGACGAACCGACACAGTTGGCGCAAGGCGAAGCCGTGATGCGCGTCTTTCTCGAGACCGGCGCGGATGTGGTGGCCGAAGATCTCGGTACCGTGCCCGTGTTCGTGCGCGAGTCAATCGCGCGCCTTGGTGTGGGCGGATACAAGGTGCTGCGTTGGGAACGTGCGTGGTCGCTGCCCGGCCGGCCGTTCGTGGAACCCGCGCATTATCCAGCGCGGGCGGTTGCCACCACAGGCACGCACGACACCGAACCGATGGCGGCATGGTGGGACGCCGCCTCGGACGCGGATCGGCACGCGATGGCGGAAGTCCTGCATCGCACCGGCACGGGCGCGTGGGATCCTTCCGCGCCGTGGACCGATGCGCTGCGCGATGGGATTCTTCGCCTCATGGCCGGTGCGGCGTGTGATCACCTGTTTTTCCCCATCCAGGACGTCTTCGGCTGGCGCGATCGCATCAACACGCCCGCCACCGTCGGCGAACACAATTGGACCTGGCGCCTGCCGTGGGCCATGGACACGTGGATGGATCGCGAGGAGACTCGCGAGCGGGCGGCGTTTCTCGGGCTACTATCTGGTGGAGGCCTGAACCGGCAATAGCTCACTCACAGGGGGACTCATGGCGAATCTGGACGCACGAACACTCGGGCAGCTTCGACACCACTTCGCAGGCGAGATTCTTCTGCCGGGCGATGCCGCCTACGACAGCGCACGGAGCCTCTGGAACGGGATGATCGACAAGCGTCCCGGCGTCATTGCCCGCTGCGCTTCCACCTCAGACGTCGTTTCTGCTGTGAATTTTGCACGAGACAACAACCTGCTGCTTGCCGTCCGTGGCGGCGGGCACAACATCGCCGGCAGCGCGTTGTGCGACGACGGCATCGTGGTGGACCTCTCGCAGATGAAGGCCGCCGATGTGGACCCGTTTACGCGGCGCGTGACCATTGAAGCCGGCGCCACCCTTGCCGACCTCGACGCCGCGACACAGGCGCACAATCTGGCCACGCCGGTGGGCATCAATTCCACCACCGGAATTGCGGGCCTCACGCTCGGTGGTGGATTCGGCTGGCTCAGCCGCGACTACGGCCTGACAGTAGACAACCTCGAGTCCGTCGAGATGGTGACCGCAGCCGGCCAGGTGATTCGTGCGAACGTTGGCGAACATCCGGACCTTTTCTGGGCCTTGCGCGGCGGCGGGGGCAATTTCGGCGTTGTCACCCGATTCGAGTTCCATCTTCACCTGGTGGGCCCAAACCTGCTGAGCGGGCTCATCGTGTATCCGTTCGCAGACGCCAAGTCCGTGCTCCAGCAGTACCGCGACTTTGCGCTGAACGCGCCGGACGCACTGACCGTGTGGGTGGTGATGCGCAAGGCGCCGCCGCTGCCGTTCCTACCAGCAGACGTGCACGGCAAGGAGGTGGTGGTGCTCGCGCTCCTGTACTCGGGAGCTCCGGCCGAGGGCGAGGCGCTGATCGAGCCGCTGCGCCACTTCGGCACTCCTGTCGGCGCGCATGTGGGCGTGCAGCCCTATGTGGCGTGGCAGCAGGCGTTTGATCCCCTGCTCACGCCTGGGGCACGCAACTACTGGAAGTCGCACAATTTCGCCACGCTCGACGACGGGCTGCTTGACGTGCTGATTGGCGCCGTCCGTACGCTGCCATCGCCCGACTGCGAAGTGTTCATCGCCAGTCTCGGAGGTGAGATCTCTCGACAGCGCCCGGACGCCACGGCATACGGCCAGCGCGACGCGAAGTTCCTGATGAACGTCCATGGACGCTGGCAGGACCCGGCCGACGACGAGCGCGGTATCAAATGGTCGCGCGAGCTGTTCACCGCTGCGGCGCCCTTTGCGAGTGGCGGGGTGTACGTCAACTTCATGACGGCCGAAGAGGGCGACCGCGTGCGCGCGGCCTACGGCGGCAACTATGAGCGCCTCGCCCGGGTGAAGCAGCAATACGACCCGGGGAATCTCTTCCGCACCAACCAGAACATCACGCCGGCCACGTGACCTGCGCTTTGACGCGGCGCCGGCCGTAATCGGACGGAACAAGCCGTAGGCGCCCAGCGTCCAACGCCACAGATTGCCTTCCCCTCCCACACTCCGCCTCTGGCCCGGTGTTCTCTTCGCCGTGCTACTTGCACTGACCAGATTCGTGATCCCCGCCGTGGCCCCAAAGGCCGACTTGTTCGGACTGGGCACGGCGCTGGTGGCCGTGGCCGGCGGACTCCTGTTCGCGATCGCGATTGTCGTGTGGTGGATGTTCTTCAGTCGCGCGCCCTGGTCCGAACGACTCATGGCACTCGCCGCGATCATCGTCGCGACGGTCGCCATAGGCCCTTTCACCCACATTTCCCTTCAGAACGGCCTCATGGGCCGGATGCTCTATGTCTATGCCGTCCCGCCCACGTTGAGTCTGGCGCTCGTGATTTGGGCCGTCGCCAGCCGCAGCCTCTCAACAGGTCGCCGTCGCTTCGCGCTTATTGCCGCCATTCTGATCGGTTCAGGTGTCTGGACACTGGCCCGGACGGACGGCTTATTCTGGGGCCTTCCTCAACTCGCCTGGCGTTGGACGCCGACCGCCGAAGATCGCCTCCTGACCCAGACGCGAACGGACGCGCCAATTCCGTCGTCGCCTGCGCAAGGGCAGACTCCGGCACCCGCGCCGGTCGCAGCCGCTCCCGCCCCGGTGGCGCCCGCACTCGTGGCCCCCGCCATCACTGCGCCAGAAGGAGCGCCGACAAGGCCTGCCCTGAGCGAGCCCGAGATCGTGCGAGTCGAATGGGGTGGCTTCCGCGGCACCGATCGTGACGGCGTGGTGCGCGGCCTGCGGATCAACACGGACTGGTCCGCATCGCCGCCTGTCGAGTTGTGGCGACGGCCGGTGGGGCCGGCCTGGTCGTCATTCGCCGTCAGCGGCGATCTGTTCTACACACAGGAGCAACGAGGCGAAGAAGAGATGGTCGCGTGTTATCGGCTGTCCACTGGAGAACCCGTGTGGCGGCACAGCGACCCGGTGCGCTTCTGGGAGTCGAATGGGGGCGCCGGTCCGCGCGGAACGCCCACGATTCACAACGGCCGCGTCTACGCCCTCGGCGCTACCGGAGTCCTCAACGCATTGGATGCTCGCACCGGCTCCGTCGTCTGGACACGCAACGCCGCAACCGACAACGGAAGAACGCTTCCTGGCTGGGGCTTCACCAGCTCGCCCATCGTCGTTCAAGATGTGGTCATTGCCGCGACGTCTGGGACCATGGCGGCGTATGACAGCGCGACGGGCGCGCCGCGTTGGACCGGTCCAAAGCAACTTGGAAGCTACAGCTCGCCGCACCTTGTGACGATCGATGGCGTGCTGCAGGTGCTGCTCCTGACCGGATCGGGCGCCGTGTCTCTGGCGCCGGCGACCGGCGCGGTGTTGTGGCAGCACGACTGGCCCGACGGTGGAACGACCATCGTCCAGCCGGCCGCCATCTCGGGCAGCGACGTGTTGATCAACACGGCCTCTGCGATGGGAGGCGTCGGCATGCGCCGGCTGCATGTGACCCGCTCGGCAGCGACCCCCACGACGCCGGCCGTCTGGGCCGTTGAAGAGCGCTGGACGTCAAACGGCCTCAAGCCGTACTTCAACGACTACGTGGTTCACAAAGGCCATGCCTACGGCTTCGACGGCAACATCCTGTCGTCCATCAACCTCGAAGACGGCAAGCGAAACTGGAAGGGCGGACGATACGGCAACGGCCAGATGATTCTGCTGGCCGACCAAGACGTATTGCTGGTGTTGTCAGAGGAGGGCGACTTGGCGCTGGTGTCGGCGACGACCGACAAATTCACCGAGCTGGCCCGATTCCCGGCGCTCAATTCCAAGGCCTGGAATCACCCCGTCATCGTCAACGGTATTCTCCTCGTGCGCAACGGCGAAGAGATGGTCGCGTTCCGGCTGCCGCGGTAAGCTTCGGCCGCCGTTCAGTTCGAGTCTGTCGGTTTCAGGTTGGTGAAATTACTCAACACCTGCCGCGCCTCTTCCATGAACTTCATCTGCTCGAGCGTGGAATGCAGCGCGTCCGCCGTTGCGTTAACTGATTCGATGGTCGCGTAGCGCGCCTCTTCGGCGGCATGCCGGGCGCCTTCGGCGGCGTGACGGGCGTCCTCGGAGGCGAGTCGTGCGTCTTCGGCGGCTTGACGAAGTTTTTCGCGTTCCTGCCGGACGAGCTCAAGTTCTTCCCGATGCCGGTCGCGAGTCTCCCTCGCCTCTTCGGCCATGACCCTGAAGCTTTCCGCGTTCCGGCGGAACGCTTCGGCCGCGTCCCGATGTTCTTCAGTCGTTTCGCGGTCCTGCTCGGCGTCTTTTCGGCCATCCTCTGCTTGCTCGCGCCCCTCCTCTGCCTGCTCGCGCTGCACTTCCACCGGGAGTTCGTCGGATGCCATATTGTCAAGATACCTTAGCGCAATGACTCGATCTGTTCTGGAAGGCACGTACGAGGGAAGGGTGCAGACACCCGACGCCGATGGGTGGGCGGCTCGCCTGGCGCCCATCTTTGGCCACGACCTCGCGGACCAGCCACCCGTTGTCATGAAACAGCTCGCGGCGATGCGCGCGTATGACACGACCGCCCAGCTATCGAAGCTCAAAGATGTGCGAACGCTGGTCGTTGGTGCGAAGCACGATCGCATCGCCACTCCCGATGTGGTGCGTACGCTCGTTGAGAATGTGCCAGGCTGCCGGTTCGTGGAGTTCCCCGACGCGGCACACGGAGTGACCATTCAATGTGCTGACCGCATCAACGCGCTGCTCGACGAACTATTTACGACCCACCAAGCCGGCTGACGCCGGTGGCGTCGCGGACGATGAGATCGCCGCTGACAAAGAGTGGCATGGCATAGGTGGCACTGGTCGCCACTAACTCTCCCGTGCTCGTCAGGTAAAGCACATGCGCCGGGGTGAGAAGCACCGACGCATGGTCGGCGTCACGCCCCGTGCTGGTCCATTTGATGGCGCCTGTGGCCGCGTCCATCGCCACGAACTGGCCCTTCCGTCGCGCCGAGAGTCCAAACAACGTCCCGCCGCCAAGCACCGGCGAACTTATGTACATGCCGACGGTGGGTGACGATGTTTTCGTGCCATTCGTCGGGGAAGGGAATTGTCCAGAGGCCCGCGCCGGTTCTGGCGTCGATCCCGATCACCGAACCGTTTGTCATTGTCACCAACTGCGATACGCCCGCGATGTCCACCAGCATGGGGGAGGCATAGCCGGGACCCGGTCCGGTCCACGTCCATTTCGCCTGGCCGGTGGCGGGGTCAAGCCCTACGATCTGACCGCCCTTCACATCGCTGCCGACCTGGATCACCACCAGCCCATGCGCGAGGATGGGTGACGCTGCGGTGCCGCAGAACAGCTTGGAGGTGTCGATTGTGGACGAGTAGTCCTTCCGCCAGAGTTGTGTTCCCGTGCCTGTATCCCACGCGGTGAGGCCGCCCGTGACGCCGAATGTGAAAAGACGGCTGCCGCTGACCAGAGGCGTGGCGTTTGGCCCATTGGCCATCGCTGCGGCGTACTGATTCTTGGTGAAGGCTGAGTCGTACGACTGCTGCCAGAGCATCTTGCCTGACGAGGCGTCAAGCGCGGTGACGACCTCAGCGGGGTCACGGCGGCTGTGAGTTCACCTGTCCGTGCCTGTCCGCGCCATTGCGGCCAGTCCTGGGATGCCGACTGCCCACTACCGGTCGCCGACTGGGCTGAGAACGTGAGCGCGATCGTCAGAACGCCGATAACAGTGTGAACGTTCACCGCACTACCCCCTGAACTAAGACACCGCCGACGGCAGTGTGGACTGCGCTATCATGCGCCGCATGGGACGCATCGGTCGAAGCTTTCAGCTGGTCGGGCAGTCGTATCGCATCCTGATGAAGGACAAGGAGTTGATGGTGTTGCCGCTTCTGTCCGGCCTGGTGATTGTAGCCGTGGTGACGGGTGTGGGTTTCGGTTTTGGATTCGATCCGCAGCTCATCGAGGAGCGTGGGCCCGGTCTCTACGTGCCGATGTTCCTGATCTACGTGGTCACGTACACCATCGGCATTTTCTTCCAGGCGGCGGTGATTGCGGGCGCCACAGAGCGGATGCGGGGTGGCGATCCGACGGTGCGGTCGGCGCTATCTGCCGCAAGTCGCCGGCTCGGATCGATTCTGGCGTGGGCCATTGTGGCCGCCACGGTCGGCATGATCATTCGCGCCATCCACGATCGCCTTGGGTTTGTCGGCAAGATCATCGCCAGCCTGCTCGGCGCCGCCTGGTCGTTGGCCACGTTCTTCGTGGTCCCGGTGCTGGTGCTCGAAGAGCGGTCCATCGGTGATTCGTTCACGCGATCGGTGAGCGTGTTCAAGAAGACGTGGGGGGAAACGGTGGTGGGCGGCGTCAGCCTCGGAATGGCAGCGCTGTGTGCCTGGGTCACGCTTGTGGCGGTGGCCGGCCTGATCGCCATGGTTGCCGGCGAGGTGGCGCTGGTGGTGTTCGGCGTCGGCGCCATCATGCTGATGATCTTTTTCTCCGCGCTCCAGGGCGTCTACGTCGCGTCGCTCTTCCGATACGCGACCGACGGCCAGGCAGACCCGGGTTTCGACTCGGATCTTTTCTCACAAGCGTTCGTCCCCAAGCGCCGCTGAAGACCCGGCTGGAAAGTTCGCGGGGCGTGTGGAATTTCGCCAGCGAACGCCCGCCGTCAACGGCAAGGTCAAGAAAACACGAGCATTGGTCGCGGTACCGATCCTGCAAGGGAGTGAGGTGCTGACGGAGGTGTCACGTGCGGTACGCACTCTCGGCTCTTCTGGCGGCTCACGGCGTGGCGCACCTTGTGGGATACGTGATGCCGCGCAAAGTGACGCTGCTGGCGGGCCGGGTGGACGTGGGCGAGGTGGGCATCCGCGTTGTCGCGGTGATCTGGCTGCTGATGGCCGTGGCCATGATGGCCATGGCGATCGGCGTGGCATTCCAGGCGCGCTGGGCCAACGCTGCGGTGCTCCCCGTCGTGATCGTCTCGCTGGTGTTGTGCCTGCTCGAACTGCCGGCTGCGCGGATCGGTCTTGCCCTGAATGTGGTGTTGGTGGTGTGGCTCGCCCTGCACCCCACGACGGGCGTGGGCGTGATGCGTTGGCAGCAGTCGAATGAAGACACCCGGGGGCGGCTCGACGCAAGCAACCACGGCCCGACCGGCACGTTCACCTTCGCCAGCATCTCCGACTTGCCCGCACCGGTACGCCGCTACTTCCGGCACGTCATTCCCTGCGGGCACCCCCTCGTCACCACCGCCTCGTTTACCCAGGACGGACAGTTCCGGATGGGTGAGGGCGAAGACACCTGGCGGCCGATGCGCGCCACTCAGCGGTTTTCCGTGCAGGAACCGGGCTTTGTATGGGACGCCCGCATTCAGGCATTCCCGTTGGTGTCGGTGTTCGTGCGCGATAGCTACATCAGGGGCGAAGCCGGCATGGTGGCGTCGATGCTGGGCCTCTACACCGTGTTGGACGCCCCTGCCTCGGCAGGCCTGAACGCCGGCGCGCTCCAGCGATACCTCGGCGAAGCCCTGTGGCTTCCCACCGCTCTCCTCCCTTCGTCTGGCGTGGCGTGGGAGGCGATGGACGATCGATCGGCGCGCGCGACGCTCACCGACCACGGCACGTCGGTGTCACTTGAATTCCACTTCAACGATGTCGACGAAGTGGAGCGCGTCTTCACACCCGGGCGCCTGCGTGAGGTCAAAGGCGCCTACGTATCCACCCCGTGGACCGTCACCTGCCGCGACTACGCCGTGCTCAACGGTTTACGTGCGCCGACGTACTGCGAAGTCTCATGGGAACTCGATGATGGCCCGTTGACGTACTGGAAAGCCCGCGTGGTGGGCGGGCCGAGAGATTGAGGGTTGAGGATTGAGCGATTGAGGATCGGAATGGGCCGGATGGCTGATTTCTGATCTTGGATGGGAATTGCCGCATTGACGGACTGCGGGATCGTCGGATTGTCGTATGGTGCGATGGTGTGATCCGGCAATCGTCGAGGCCGCAAACCCCCTCCGCTCTTTCCACCCGGCATAGGTCAGGCTGTGCCGCAACAGATGCACGACGCACGTCTGCAGGGTGGTCCGCGGAAAGACCGCCTCCAGGGCCTCCGGGATCCCCTTGAGTCCAT
>JBKJQX010000251.1:0-14512 GCA_046594875.1 Vicinamibacterales bacterium | reverse complement strand
GACGTCGCGATAGAACTGGTTCGGATCCGCCAGGAACGGATCGACGGTGACCGACGAACGCGCCATCGGGTCATCCGCCACCACTCCCGTGGCACGCGTGGTGCCGGCTCCGGTGTTCCGTACCGGCTGGTTCGCCGCCTGTGGCGTCACCGTCGGCCGGGGAAACTGATTCAGCATCACGGCACTTTCGCGGATCTCCGGGATCTCGACGTCAAACACGATGCCGTACTGCTCGAGGGGAAATCCGCGCGCTTTTCCACGGCCAAAAAAGAGCATGCCGATGGGCATCACGCCCTGCGCCCGTACGGCCACTTCCTGCGCCACTTCCTGGGCGCCCTGGCGCACGGCATTTTCAAGCACGCCCTCCATCAACTGGAACTGGAACCGGCGCTGCTGCAGCTGCACCTCGGGCGACACGTTGGGCGCCGGCCGCACCTGCCCTGCTGCCACCTGACCTGAGGCCAACACCACCGCGATCACGACGACATGCACTCGATTCATCACTGCACCTTCATCTGCTGTTGAACCAGCTGGCTCAGGACGGCCTGCAACTGGTCCACCTGGGCCTTCAGCGCGGTCAGCGTCTGGCCGTCAGATCGACGTTGCCGCTCTGCATCCCGCCCCACTTCATAGAGATAGGCCCGCACCCAGCTCACCTGCCGTTCCTCGCTTGCGCCCACCAGTCCGGTCGCACGGGCCAGCAATCGCTGCTCGGTGGCGGGGTCCAGCCGGTACGCCGGAGCCGCCGCGGGCACCACCGCCGGTGTTTCGGCGTCGGCTTTTTCAGACGCAACCTGGGCACGGGCCAGTTCGCGCCGCACCAGCGCGCCCACGGCGTCGGCATCGAGCACCGGGGCCTGGGCCACCACCGCAGGCGGCGTCCCACCCGACGCCTGGAGCGCGCCGCGTGCGCCCAACGCGTACGCCGCAAACCCGCCGCCCGCGCCCATCACAAACATCACACTCGCCGCGGCCGCCATGGCCCACGCCGGCACCTGACGGAACCACGGCACCACCGGGACGGGGGCAAACGGCGTCCACACGGACGGCGGGGTCGGCACCGCCCACGCGAGCAGATCGTTTCGAACGCTACGCAAGGCGCGCACCTCGTCGCGGCAGTCATCGCACGATTCCAGATGCCGTTCCATGTCGCGGCGACTCGCGTCGGTGGCCTCGTCATAGAGGTAATCCAACACACGTTCACGCTGATCACACATAAATCTATTCCTCAACTCACAACAGTGTTCGTTCCCAGGTCGCGCGCCGCAACCGGGTGGCCTCGGCTTGTTGCCGTTCCAATCGACGTCGCAGTACCGACAATCCCTGATACAGCCGCGTCTTGACGGTGCTCAGGGGACAATCGAGCATCTCGGCAATCTCCTGAAACGTCAGGCCGTGATACTCCTTCAGCATGATGGCCATGCGCTGCTCTTCAGGCAGGTCCGCCATCGCCAGTTGCACCGCCGCCGACATTTCCCGGCGGGCCACCAAATCCTCCACCGACTCGGTCGGCGCCGCCTGCTGGTCGGCCAGGTCCAGGGGGTCGATCCCTTCCGGGACCTGCGCGACCGGCGCCCGCCGTTCCTTGCGCATCCAGTCGCGGCAAAGATTGAGCGTAATTCGATACAGCCACGACGAAAACTTGGCCTCGCCCTTGAACCCCTTCAGCCCACGATAGGCTCGCAGGAACGCGTCCTGCACCACATCCCGGGCCTCTTCTTCCCGCCGGAGGGTGCGGTAGGCCAGCGCATAGATCGGCCGTTCCCAGCGCGTGACCAGCTGGGCGAACGCGTCATGATCTCCGGCAGTCGCCCGTGCGACCAGTTCTTCATCTGACGTCATCGTGCCGCACTTGCCCATTCTGACGACCCGGAGGGGCCAAGAGTCTGTACGGGGGGAACAGGCCTACCCAGTATAGGGGGGGGCCGGCAAGTCCTGGGGAGGGGGCCCCCGCCCCGATTGCGCCTGGTGCTACACTTGGCAGCTTCCGGTGACGACCAACGATCAATTTCTGACCACCGAGCAGGTGCTGGACTACATGCAGGTGAACCTGCGTACGGTCTACCGGCTGATTAAGGCCGGCAAGATTCCGGCGGTCAGGGTGGGCCGGCAATGGCTGTTTCGCCGGGACGATATTGATGCCTGGCTCGACATCAGCCGGCAAGGGGCGCGCGCGAGCGACGGGGCCTCGACCGGCGACGAGCGCCCCCGGGTGCTGGTGGTCGACGATGAACCCGCGGTTCGCGAGTTGCTGGTCAAGGCGCTGGCCGGGGCCGACTACGACGTGGATTCAGCCGTCGACGGCGCCGCCGCGGTCGAGCAGTTGCGCGCACGGGCGTACGACCTGCTGATCACCGACCTGAAGATGCCCGGGATGGACGGCCTGTCGGTCATTCGCGAGGCCCGGCGCACCGCCCCGGACCTGCCGGTCATCATCATCACGGGCTATTCCACTGAAGCGGCGGCCATCGAGGCCATCAATCTCGGCGTCGCCGGCTACATCACCAAGCCCTTCCGCCTGCCCCGCATTCTTGCGGCCACCGCGCGGGCACTCGGCGAGCCGGTACCCGCCGCCGAAGCCTGACGCCCGTTTGATTCAACTTTCCGCACTCACGAAACGGTTCGGCGAGCGAGTTCTGCTCGACCGCGTCACCTGGCAGGTCTCCGACGGCGATCGCGTCGGTTTGTGCGGCCCCAATGGCGCCGGCAAAACCACGCTCTTGCGCATGCTCGCCGGCCTTGACGAACCCGACTCGGGCACCATCGTCACACCCGCCGGCCTGACCGTCGGTTACCTGCCACAGGATGGGCTGGCACACGCCGGCCGGACCCTGGTAGACGAGGTCTCGCAGGCGTTCAAGCCGCTCCTCGACGCCCGCGACGAACTGACGCGCATCGAGCACGCGCTCGCCGAGCCCACCCTTCCCGAGGGCGAACACGAACGGCTACTCGAGCGCTATCACGATCTCAGTGAGTTCTTCCGTCGCGAAGAGGGCTACAGCATCGACCTGCGCGTGACGCAGGTGCTTGATGGTCTGGGCTTTGCGCGCTCGGATGCGAACAAGGCGGTTGAAACGTTCTCGGGCGGCTGGCAGATGCGCATCGCGCTCGCCACGCTGCTGCTGGGCCGGCCCGGCCTCCTCCTGCTCGACGAACCGACCAACCACCTGGATCTTGACGCGCGCAACTGGCTCGAGTCGTACCTGATCTCCTACCCCCATCCGGTCATCCTCGTCTCGCACGACCGTTACTTCCTCGACGCGGTGGTCACCAAAATCGCCGACTTGTCGCTGCGCACGATCACCGATTACATCGGCACGTACTCGTCCTACATCACCGAGTACGACGCCCGGATGAACCGCCTGCGCAAGGCGAAGCAGGAGCAGGACGATGAGGTCGCCAGAATGAAGGCGTTCATCGACCGGTTCCGCTACCAGGCCACCAAAGCCGCCCAGGTGCAGAGCCGAATCAAGATGCTCGACAAGGTCGAGATCATCGAGGTCCCACCCGAGCGGAAACATGTCCACTTCACGTTTCCCACCTGCCCCAAGAGCGGCCGCATGGTGATGGAACTGACCGACGTGCGCAAGGCCTACGGCGACCTGGTGGTCTTCGAGCACCTCAACCTGCACATCGAACGCGGCGATCGCATCGCGCTGGTCGCACCCAACGGCGCGGGTAAGTCCACGCTGATGCGCATGTTGTCGGGGGCCGAGGCGCCCAATTCCGGATCCTGCCGCGAGGGGCACCAGGTGGTGAAGCAGTACTTCGCCCAGGATGAGGCCACACGGCTCGACCCGGCGAAGACGGTGTACCAGACGCTGGAATCGGATGCTCCGATCAGCATGGTGCCGATGATTCGTAATCTCCTCGGCGGGTTCCTCTTCGCCGGTGACGACATTTACAAGAAGGCCGGCGTGCTGTCGGGCGGTGAACGCACGCGTCTGGCTGTGGCCCGCATGCTGCTGCGGCCCGCCAATACGTTGCTGCTCGATGAACCCACCAACCACCTCGATCTTGATTCGAAAGACGTCCTGCTCGAGGCGCTCGCCGCCTTTGGCGGCACCCTGATCTTCGTGTCGCACGACCGCTACTTTGTGGACCGGCTCGCGACAAAGATCATCGCCGTCGGCCAGGGGCGTGTGGAGGTCTATCCGGGCACGTACGAGGAATACCTGTGGAGCAAGAAACAGCGCCAGGCCGCGGCTGACACGCCCGGCCCCAGGCCCGCTGCGCCGGTTAAAAGCCGCCAGGCTCCGGCGGGGCCGGCCACCACGTCCGCGTCTGCGGCTCGGCCTCCGATGGCCCCGCCGGTGTCGTACGAACACAAGAAGCGGGCCGACGCCGATGCCCGCCGCCGCCGCCGGGCCGACGATGAGCGCCGCACGCGGGTGAGCGAGCTCGAACAACGCATCGCCACCCACGAGTCCAAGATCCGGGACATTGAGGCCCAGATGAGCGCGCCGGGCTTCTACGACGACCGGACGGTGGCCGACGCCGCCGTGGCCCTCCACCGGCAACTCATGTGGGAAGTCGGCGACCTCATGAACCGCTGGGAAACCTTGCAGCAGAGCGGCGATTAACGAACCTGTCGTTGGCGTTTTTTGTAATTCTCGGCTAATTTTGCAGCTCAACAGAGCCGAATGGGACAGACGGCGCGGGCGTTTACACGCAATTCTGTGTTTGGATCGGGCGGCATGGTCGGTACGCCCCTTGCTCCGACTCTCGCGGTCAGGACCCTGGATATGCTGCAGTCTGCCTCGTCCAATGCGTCACCTCCCGGACGGGCCAAGCCCAGGCGGAAGGCCGCGGCTCTGCCACCCGAAACGGGAGCCGGGGCGCCCGACGTCCTGCCGGATCGTTTTTTTCGCCACCTGGTGTTCAACCTCCGCAACGGTGTGCTGGCGATCACGCGGGATGGCCGAGTCGCGGCAATGAACAGCATTGCGTATCGCGTGCTGGGGCTGCAGCCGCGCCCATCCGATCTTGGACGGTCCTATCTCGACGTGCTCCACGACTGCCCCGAAGTCGTACGCGTGGTGCAGTCGGCGTTCGAGACCTCGGATTTGCCGAACCGTGCCGAACTTCGCCTGCGCAAGACCGGACGGGCGATGGGCTACACCATTTCGAAAATCCATGATGACTCGCGGGCCGAAGTCGGGCTGACGCTGTTTCTGAAGGACCTGACGCGGGTGGAGCAGATTGAGGAGCGGCGGCGGCTCCGCGACCGGTTGGCGACACTGGGCGGCATGGCAGCCACCATCGCGCACGAGGTCAAGAATCCGCTGGCCAGCATTGAAATCATGGCGGGCACGCTCCGGCGGCAGCTGAACGACCGCCCCGAGGCGATGGAAACGCTGAGCGAGATCATCAAGGAGTCCAAGCTCGCCAATTCCATCGTGGTCGAGGTCCTGGAATTCGTGCGGCCCATCCGCCTCCAGGTGGAACCGGTGGTCGTGGGCGAGGTGGTGCGGGATGCCATCGACACGCTCGAACTGGGCGCCTCACAGGTGCACGTGGATGTGGACAACGACGTCCCGGAATTGATGGCCGACGCCAACCAGTTGCGTCAGCTCCTGATAAACCTGATCACCAATGCGATTGAAGCGATGGAGCCGGAGGGCACGGTGTCCGTGCGCGTGTCCCATGTGCCGGAAGACGCCGAGTCGGCGAGCGCCGGCCAACCGATGCCGGCGCAGGTGATGATCGAAGTCCGCGACCAAGGCGTCGGAATTTCCGAGGGCGACCTTGAACGAATTTTCAGCCCGTTTTTCACCACGAAACCAAAGGGAACCGGCCTCGGCCTGTCGATTGTCCGAAAGGTCGTGGACGCACACGACGGGATTATCGAGGCCGCATCCGCACCCGGCCGCGGCACCACCTTTCGGGTCACGTTGCCGGTGGTGAAGGCCGGCCCCTTCCTGCAGAAGAGTATTTATGGGACGCATTCTCGTCGTTGATGATCACGATTCGCTCCGCAAAGGCCTCGTCAAGGCGTTAACCAACGCCGGCCACGAGGTCGAAGACGCGCCCAACGGCACCGGCGCCATCGAACGGCTGCAGGCCAGCCAGTACGATGTGGTGCTGACGGACCTGCGGATGGGCGGAGCCGACGGCATGGACGTGCTGCGGACCGCGCGGTCGCTCCAGCCCAATGCGGCCGTCATCCTGATGACGGCCTTCGGATCGATTCATACCGCGGTTGAAGCGATGAAGATCGGCGCGGTGGACTTTGTGCAGAAGCCGTTTGAGATCGAAGAAATGGAATTGAAGATCGAAAAAGCGATCGAACTCCGGCATCTCAAGCATCAAGTGGAATACCTCCAGCATGCCCAGCAGGATTTCTACAATTTCGACAAAATCGTCGGCGCCAGTGGCGCCCTCCAGCACGTGCTCAGCATCGTCTCGAAGGTGGCGCGGAGCAATTCGACGGTCTTGATCCGCGGTGAAACGGGCACGGGCAAGGAGTTGATCGCCGGCGCGATTCATCACAACTCGCTGCGCGCCAGCAAGGCGTTCGTCAAGGTGAACTGTGCGGCGCTGCAGGAGAACCTGCTCGAATCGGAACTGTTCGGCCACGAAAAGGGCGCATTCACGAGCGCCGACAAGCAGCGGATCGGCCGGTTCGAACAGGCCGACGGCGGCACGTTGTTCCTGGATGAAATCGGCGACATGAGTCCCAGCACGCAGGCGAAGATCCTGCGCGTGTTGCAGGAGCATGAGTTCGAGCGGCTTGGCGGCACGCGCACGGTGGGCGTGGATGTGCGCATCATCACGGCCACCAACCGGAATCTGTCGCAGATGGTGCAGGACGGGAGATTCCGCGAAGACCTGTTCTACCGCCTGAACGTGGTGTCGGTGGACATGCCTCCCCTGCGCGACCGCAAGGACGATATTCCCGCGCTCGTCGAGTTCTTCGTGCGCCGCTTTTCGGCAGAGCTGAAAAAGAAGGTCGACAGCGTGGCGCCTGAAGCGATGAAGGTGCTGCAGCGGCATCACTGGCCCGGCAATATTCGCGAGCTGGAGAATGTGGTGGAACGGGCGGTCCTGCTCACCGACGGCAGCACGGTGACGCTCAGCGATTTGCAGATTGGCGATCAGGCGGTGACGTCATCGCGGGGACCGTCGCTCGTGGTCACCATCCCGGCGACGGGCATCCGCCTCGAGGAGATCGAGAGGCAGGCGGTGGTCGAGGCGCTCAAGATGTCGAACTGGATCCAGAAGGATGCCGCGGACCTGCTTGATATCAGTCCGCGTGTCATGAACTACAAGATCAAGATTCTGAACATCGAGATTCCCAGGTCCCGCCGGCACTTGACGGCCCTCGAAGAGGTGTGAC
Organism: Vicinamibacterales bacterium; assembly: GCA_046594875.1. Classification (GTDB taxonomy): domain Bacteria; phylum Acidobacteriota; class Vicinamibacteria; order Vicinamibacterales; family SCN-69-37; genus SYFT01. Next base: position 7,173 of record JBKJQX010000251.1, on the reverse strand, counting down.
GACGTCAGGACTTGCGCGCGCGCGGGTGTGACGCGCGGTACACCTCCATCAGCCGGCCGATGTCGAGATGGGTGTAGCGTTGCGTCGTGCTCAGGCGCTCGTGGCCCAGTAACTCCTGAATCGCCCTCAGGTCGGCCCCGGCCTGCAGCAGGTGTGTGGCAAACGTGTGGCGCAACGCATGCGGACTCAGCCCGCCCGGCACCGCCGCCGCCCGCGCGGCCTGACGCACGATGCGATCCACGCTGCGCGTGGTGAGCCGCCCGCCACGCAGATTCAGGAACATGGCATGGCGTGTCCGCGCGTGGGGCCCCGAGCCACGCGACCGGCGCGAGGCCGCTTCCGGCTTCAGCGCGCGGGCGTCCTGCAGCATCGCCTTGAGGGCATCGGCCGTGGAGTGGTTGAACGGCACCAGCCGTTCCTTGCCGCCCTTGCCGCGCACCCTGACCACGCGGCCTGGCAGATTGACGTCTTCAATATCGAGGCCCACCAGTTCACTCAACCGCAGGCCGGAGGCGTAGAACAACTCGAGAATCGCACGGTCACGCCGCCCGGCAGCACGGTCCAGGTCAGGTGTGCCGATCACGCTGTCCACCTGCGCCAGGTCGAGATGTTGTGGCAGCGTCTGCTCCTTGCGCGGAGCCCCGACCATCTGTGTCGGGTCGTCGCCGAGCCGGCCCTCGCGCACCAGGTACCGCGCGAACGTGCGCAACGCGGCCAGTCGCCTGGCTGCGGAGGCGCGGCTGTTGCCGCGATCGTGCAGCGACGCGAGGAACCCGCGCACGCCGTCCGCATCAAGCGCAGTCACCGGCACGCGACTGGGCTTCGCCCCGTCTCGCGCACTGAGAAATTCGACGAACTGGGTCAGGTCCGTCTCATAGGCACGCACGGTATGCGGCGACGCGTTCCGGTTGAACTTCAGGAACTGCAGGAACTCGCGCGTCGCGTCCCGCAACATCACGCCCATCACGCCCATCACACCCCGCCGGCGGTAGACGTCATCCAGGGTTCAAGATCGGCCAGGGCACGCGCGCTCGTGGCCAGGCTCCGGTCATGCCGGCTTTTTGGCGGCGTGTCGAGTGCGGGGATGATCCCGAACGTGATGTTGGTCGGGTTGTAGTGCGCCGGATCGGCGTGGGCCACATAGTGGGCCAACGCCCCGATTGCGGTGGTGCGTGGAGGAGCCACGGGCTCGTGTCCCAGCGACAGACGCGCCGCGTTTCGGCCCGCCACAAGGCCGGACGCCGCCGACTCCACATACCCTTCCACACCCGACACCTGGCCGGCAAAGAACAGATCCGGCCGCTTGCGGGTCTGCCACGTGCTCGTCAGCACGGTCGGGCCGTTGATGTACGTGTTCCGGTGAATCATGCCGAACCGCACAAACTCGGCGTGCTCGAGTCCGGGAATCATCCCGAACACCCGCCGCTGTTCCGGCCACTTCAACTGTGTCTGGAATCCCACCAGGCTGTAGTGGTCGCCGGCGAGTGTGTCCTGGCGCAGTTGCACGACCGCATACGGCCACCGGCCTGTACGCGGGTCGTCGAGTCCGGCGGGCTTCATCGGGCCAAACCGCAAGGTGTCTACGCCCCGGTGCGCCATCACTTCAATGGGCAGGCACCCTTCGAAGAACTTCGTGTTGTCGAAGTCGTGCACCTCCGCCTTTTCGGCGGAGACGATGGCGTGGTGGAACGCGACGTATTCGTCTTTCGTGAAGGGACAGTTGAGATAGTCACCCTCGGAAATGAGCTCGGAGGCAATTTGCGACTGTGGATCCTCGCAAATCGCCTCCGAGCTCATTTTCGGCGCAGGCCCTCTTAGCGACCGATCCCAGCGCGACGCCCTGAAGACCTTCGACAGATCGATGGTCTCGGCCAGCACGATCGGGCTGATCGCATCAAAAAACGCAAGGTGTTCCCGTCCCAGGAACGCCGCGATGGAGGCCGATAGCGCGTCCGATGTGAGGGGGCCGGTGGCAATGACAACCGGCGACATCTCGGCCGGCGAAGGCACGGACGTGATCTCGCGGCGGTCAACTTGAATGCGCGGGTGTGACGTGATGGCGGCCGTCACGCGTTCCGAAAAGAGATGCCGATCCACGGCGAGCGCCGCGCCGGCCGGCACGCGCACCTCGTCGGCAATGCGCATGATGATTGACCCCAGCCGCCGCATTTCCTCCTTCAGGAGTCCGACGGCGTTGTCGAGTTTGTCGCCTCGAAACGAATTACTGCAGACAAGCTCAGCGAGGCCGTCGGTCTGGTGAACGGCCGTGGGCCGCACCGGCCGCATTTCGTAGAGGGTGACGTCCGCGCCCATCGAGGCCGCCTGCCAGGCTGCCTCGCAACCGGCGAGCCCGCCACCGATGATATGCACCATGTGACGCGTTACCCGGCCGTCGTCTCTTCGAGCGCCTCACTGCGCAGGTAGTCGCATTCCTCGTTGCTGCAGATCAACTGGCGCCCGTGGCGCTTGGTGATCTTCTCGGTGAGGAACGGCCGTTGGCACTTCGGGCACGGCTCAATGATGGGCTTGTTCCACAGCGTGAAATCGCACTTCGGGTAATTCACACAGCCGAAAAACACTTTGCCGCGCCGCGACTTCCGCTCGGCCACGTCACCGCCATCCTTGGGACACTTGATGCCGGTCAGTTGCTGCTTCACGTACTTGCACTCGGGATACCCGGTGCACGCGGTAAATTCACCGAAGCGGCCCTGTTTCACCACGAGGTTCTTGCCGCAGTTCGGGCACTTTTCATCCAGGATCTGATCCGCTTTCGCCGCCGTCACGCCCTGCCTGGTGGCGATGACCTTCCGTGTGGTCTTGCACTCGGGATATCCCGTGCACGCCAGGAACATGCCGAAACGGCCTCGCTTGAGCACCATCGGCTTCCCGCAGTTCTCACACGCCTCTTCCAGTTCTTCGGTCGGCGTGTCGGCCACCTCAATTTCCTTCGTGTTGTCACACGCCGGATAGGTGCTGCAGGCCAGGAAGATGCCGAACTTGCCCGACTTCTCCACCATCGGTGCGCCACACTTCTCGCACACGATGTCGGTCGGTTGCCCTTCCTTGAAGCTGGGCATGATCTTTTCAGCCTTCGCCAGATCCTTGACGAACTTCTTGTAGAACTTCGAGAGGATGGCGCCGTACTTCGCTTTCCCCTTTTCGATCTGGTCGAGTTCGTCCTCCATGCGGGCCGTGTACTCGATGTCGAGGATGTCATCAAACGCCGGATGCAGCAGTTTGTCCACAAGTCGGCGACCCAGGATCGTGGGCTTGAACCGGCCCTCGTTCTTGTTCACATATTCGCGCGACTGCAGGACGTTGATGATCGACGCGTAGGTACTCGGCCGTCCGATGCCGTTTTCTTCCAGCGCCTTCACCAGCGACCCTTCGTTGAATCGCGGCGGTGGCTGCGTGAACTTCTGATCAGGCGTCAGGCTTCGCACCGTCAGCGTCTGGCCCTCTTTCACGAGCGGCAACACGGCGCTGCCGCTGTCCTCTTCGGCGTCAATCTGGGCGCCCACGGCCGGCGCCGGACGTTCCGTTCGCTCACTTTCCTCGGCTTCGTCTTTCGCCTGGCCGTAGACCGCGAGCCAGCCGGCGAACTTCGGCACCGAGCCCTTGGCCCGGAAGAGGTAATCGAGCGCGCTGATTTCCACAGTCGTATCGTCGAACGTGGCCGGCATCATCTGCGACGCGACGAACCGATTCCAGATCAGGCGATACAGGTAAAACTGGTCCGGCGTGAGATGGGCCGCCACGCGCTCGGGCGGATATCCCATCGACGTCGGCCGAATGGCTTCGTGGGCATCCTGCGCGGTCTGCTTCACGCGGTACTGATTGGCTTGGGCTGGCCGGTAATCGGCCCCATAGGCCTGGCCTATGTATTCGCGCACGTCGACGAGCGCCTGATCGGCCACGCGCACCGAGTCGGTTCTCATGTACGTGATCAGACCGACGGCGGCTTCTTCGCCTGGCAGCTCAATGCCCTCATACAACTGCTGCGCAATCATCATCGTCTTCTTCACGGGGAAGCGGGACGCCTGCTGCAGTTTGCTCGTGATGAACGGAGGAACCGGGTTCTTCTTGCGCTCTTTTGTCTGGACCGAGGACACCACAAATGGCGCCTTGGCCAGATCGGCGAGCACGGCCTTGGACTCGGCCTCGTTCGTGATCTTCACGGCCGCGCTGCCCTTGCGCGCAAGGCGTGCGTCGAACTCGGGTGGCAGCGCTGCCGCCAGCCGAGCCGTGACGTGCCAGTACTCCTCAGGAATGAACGCCTCGATCTCGCGCTCTCGGTCGCAGATCAACTTGAGCGCCACCGACTGCACGCGTCCGGCACTCAGGCCGCGGCGCACCTTGTCCCACAGCAGCGGGCTGATTTTGTACCCCACGAGGCGGTCGAGGACGCGGCGCGCCTGCTGGGCATCCACCATGTCCATGTCGATCTCACCCGGGTTGGCCACCGCTTCGAGGATGGCCTTCTTGGTGATTTCGTTGAACATCAGGCGACGGACTTTCCGCTTCTTGGTGCCCAGTTCCTCTGCCAGATGCCATCCAATCGCCTCGCCCTCGCGGTCAGGGTCGGTGGCGACGAAAATCTCGGAGGCTGACTTGGCGGCCGCCTTCAGTTCCTTGATGACTTTGGCGCGATCCGGAATGACGACGTAGTCGGGTTTGAACCCGTCCTCGACGTCCACACCCAATTTGTTCTTGGGAAGGTCCCGAACGTGCCCCATGGATGCGAGTACCGTGTAGTCGCGCCCCAAATACTTGTTGATCGTTTTCGCCTTCGCCGGCGACTCGACCACTACCAATACCTTTGCCATAATTTTATGAGCCGATTCCCCTAACACTAGCAGTCGAGTCAAGCCGGACAAAACTTCCCCCAGCCGTTCGGCTCATCCTGCCTTCAACTTCCAGGCGGCCCAGCTGGGCCAGCAGGTCGGGCGACGGCAGGCGGCTCACAGCCGCCAATTCATCCACGCTGTAGGGTTCACCGACCGCCATCATTCCTTCCAATTCACTGATAACGCAAGTCTTGTCTGTAGCGCCGGCGCGAATTCTCGACACACCTTCAATCTCGTCCAGCACATCATCCATGGTCTCGACCAGCCGGGCGCCGTCTTTGATGAGCGCGTGACTGCCCCGGTAACGGCCTGAGGCGGCGCTGCCGGGGACCGCCAGCACGTCGCGGCCCTGTTCCATGGCAAGCCGGGCCGTGATGAGTGACCCGCTTTTTTCGGACGCCTCCACCACCACAATCGCCCGGGCCAGGCCGCTGATGATCCGGTTTCGGAGCGGAAAGTGCCAGGGCCGCGGGGCCGTACCGGGCGGAAACTCGCTCAGAATCCGGCCGTGTTCGGCAATTCGCGCCGCCAGCGCCCGATGCGCGTACGGATACACGATATCGGCCCCACACCCCAGCACGGCCAGTGTTTCCCCGCCGGCCTCGAGCGCGCCCTCATGCGCGGCGCCATCCACGCCCAGGGCCATGCCGCTCACGATGGTCCAGCCTGCGCCGGCGAGGTCACGCCCCAACTGGCGGGCCACGTGCAGGCCGGCGGGAGTGGCTCGCCTCGATCCCACGATGGCCACACTGCGCCTTTCAAGACATCCCTCCCCGAGCGTCCACAGGACAATTGGGGGGTCGATGATTTCTGCCAGGCGGGACGGATATGCCGGAGTACGCGCCGCAACGACACGCAGGCCCAAACGGGCGGCGTCCTTGAGGGCGGCCTCGGCACGGCGCAGCGCGTCGGCCACGCGGGCCCGGACCTCGTCGGGCGCGAACCCGACCCGGAACCCCAGGTCCATGAGTCCGAGGGCCTCCTGCCTGATCAGTTTGCAGGCCTGGGTATCGGGACCGGGGCGGAGGAAGGAAAGCGCAACGGCGGTGATATCTGCAGGGGTCATTCCCACCCAGGGGTTGCATCCCCGGTGCCACATATTCCCGGCCCAGGTGACACGGTGGGAGGTGGCGGGCGTGCATTTACTGCGATCTCAGAGCGGCAAGATCCTTGCAGAATCTGCGCGTGAACAACAGTGAATGCGGGAAGACGTACGGGGGTATAGTGGGGCACACAGCTATGAAATACGCGTTATCACTCGTGCTGGCGCTGGTGTTCGCGGCCCCGCTGTCTGCAGACCGCCGCTCGGAAGCCAAAGAGCAGGTGGATTTCGGGATTGAACTTGCCCAGAAGGCGCTCTGGAAAGAAGCAGAGTTCCGGTGGGAGAAAGCCGTCGAGCTGGACCCGACGTACAGCGCGGCCTGGAACAACCTCGGCATTGCGTACGAGCAGCAGGGCAAATTTGCCGACGCCCTGAAGGCCTACGACAAGGCCGTGAAGATCGACCCGAAAAACAATTTCGTCAGGCAGAACTACGACATGTTCATGGAGATCTATGAGCGCCAAAACCGTCGCCGCACTCGTTAGCCTCGCGCTGACCGTTGGCGCCTCCAGTTGCCTGCGGTTTTATGACATCGGCATCGAGACGCCGATCCAGGCCAAGCTTGATGTCTCGTCGTTTCAGCGCGTCCTGATCCTCGGGTTCCTCGGGGGGGGGTCAAAAGACGTGGACCCGAATACCGAGACGGTGCGCCTGCTCCGAAGCCAGCTCCGCACGAAGTCGGACCTGAAGGTCATTGATTCAGACGTGTTGTCGCTCGTGGATGAGGTCGATCGCCGCCGGCGCGCGTCGGGCGAGGTTCCTGCCTCAACCCCAGCCGCCACCGCTACCGACGAGCCGCGGATCAAGAACGAGAAGGACCTGAAGGAATACGAGGCCATCTTCGCGGACGTGGACTACTGGAAGAAGATTGGCGAGGAGTACCAGGCCCCGCTCATCATCACCGGGTCGGTGCTGTTCACCGACGTGCAGTCCAGCGGCATGTTTTCGACCACCCAGGAGACGATCGATCAGACCGGCCGCCGGGCAGTGACGCCGGTCCGCCGGTTCGAAGACCGTCGGGGGTATGCGCTGGTGCCGAAGTTCATCTTTATTGATGGCCGGACCGGAGTGCAGCTCTACAGCGAGTCGTTTCGTGAGGAGACGTTGTACAGCGCGGCGAACAACACGCCGCCGCTGTCATCGTATTTTGAGCTGATCGACCGGCTCCTTCCGGGGTTCCTCAGCACGCTCAGTACGCAGAAGATCAAGGGAACCAGGACGCTT
>JBKJQX010000246.1:0-47372 GCA_046594875.1 Vicinamibacterales bacterium | reverse complement strand
ACCTCTAGTGTACGAGTTATCCCGCCAGGGGTAGCGCTCGGTAGCTACGTGCGGAAGGGAGAAACGCTGAAAGCATCTAAGCGTGAAACCCTCCACAAGATGAGATCTCCCTAGACGTAAGTCTCTAAAGGCTCCTGGAAGATTACCAGGTCGATAGGTCGGGTGTGGAAGTACAGCGATGTATGGAGCTTACCGATACTAATCAGCCGTGAGGCTTGTCCATTGATTCTTTTTCACCCTTTTGTGGTGATGAATTCACTACCGTTTGCAGGCAATTCAGTCCGCCGTCGCCCTTTGGGGCAATGGCGGACCCGCCAAAGCGTTCGCGCGACGGCGGGTTGTCAATTCGTTTTGCACGCCGGGCGCCGAAAGGCGATCGACCGTGCATGTGCCGGCGGGCGTATGTTCCGCCGCCACGTTTGTTCTTTGCACGACAAGTTTCCTGGTGGTCATAGGAGTTGGGTCACACCCGTTCCCATTCCGAACACGGAAGTTAAGCCGACTACCGCCGATGGTACTGCATGGGTAACTGTGTGGGAGAGTAGGTCGCTGCCAGGATTATTTACCCGGAAAGGCCCGATGCCATCGCATCGGGCCTTTTCTTTTGTACGCCCACCTTCATCGCCCCGCCATCCGTTCGCCCGTGGTCCTTCTCCCACGGTGACACCGCCCGCGCGCACGCGGTAAGATGCGCTCGTCTTTCCCACAAGGAGTCACCATGAATCGACGCCGAAGGTCCACGTGGGCCGCCATTCTTCTCGCGAGCGCCAGCCTGGCTGCGCAATCACCGGCGGCTGCTCCAACGCAAGCCACCACTCAGGCCCCAGCTCAAACCACGGCCGTCGCCCCAACAAACGACGCCCCCAACCCCTACGTGACTGAAGAAGGCTGGGCCAAGATGCCGGCCGGCCGCACGTGGGGCGCCACAAGTGCCGTCGACATCGATCCCGATGGCCGCTCAATCTGGGTCGCAGAACGCTGCGGCGCCAACACCTGCTGGAATGGCGCTGAAGGCAAACCATCTCCCCTCGACATCGTCCTCAAGTTCGACGCGAAGGGCGTGCTGGTGAAGAGCTTCGGCCAGGGCATGTTCGTGTTTCCCCATGGCATTCATGTCGACCGCGAAGGCAACATCTGGGTCACCGACGGCCAGGACAACTACCCGCGCCGGGCCCGAGGCGCTGCGGCCGATGCGCCGCTGCCTGCGATGCCCGAAAAAATCATCGGTCACCAGGTGTACAAGTTCAGCCCCGACGGGAAGTTGCTGCTCACGCTGGGCAAGGCCGGCGGCAATCGGCCCAACGAGCCCGCCGACCCGGCGTCGTTTTACCAGCCGAACGACGTCACCACCAATGCCGCCGGCGACATCTTCGTGGCCGAAGGCCACGGCAGTACGCACGCGCGAATCGCAAAATTCGATCGGACCGGCCAGTTCCTGAAGGCCTGGGGCACCCGCGGCGCTGGTCCCGGAGAAATGGACCAGCCGCATGCGCTGGCGTGGGACTCGAAGGGCCGCCTCGTGGTGGCCGATCGGTCGAATAACCGGCTGCAGATTTTCGACCAGGAGGGCAAACTGCTGGAGACCGGCTACGAACAGTTCAGCCGGTTGAGCGGTATCTGGATCGACAGCAACGATGTGCTCTACGGCACGGACTCCGAGTCGGGCTCGGTTTCCCCGCCACACAAGGCCTGGACGCGGGGGATTCGCATCGGCAGCCTGCGAGAAGGCCCAAACGCGAAGGTCACGGCGTTCATTCCCGACCCCGTTCAGAATCCCCCGAGTACAAGCGCGGCCGAGGGTATCGCTGTCGATCGCAATGGCGTGATCTACGGCGCCGAAGTGGGGCCGAGAGCCCTGAAACGCTATGTTAAAAAACGATAGATCTTTGAAGGGTCCGCAGGTCCGGTAGGTCCGGCAGGTCCCAAAGTTCGCGGTGCGGCGCCGTTTGGCGCCGGGCTTCGCCCAAGAAGAAAGTCCCTGTGAAGCAGGCTCCTCGAACTCTGGGACCTACCGGACCTGCGGACCTTTTCCCGTTTCCTCCTTTGACCTGCCGGACGCACGGGAGTAGAATCCGCAGGTTCCACATAGCAGACGTTTCGAGTCCGAACGTCGCGAGGAGTGCAGCCATGTCTGTCACGCGCAGGGGATTTTTATCAAGGTTGGCCGCGCCTGGAGGCGCAGTCCTGGACGGCTCGGTTGACGGCCGACTCATCGCGGCCCGTGGGTTGGAGGCGGAATCGGCTGAGGCCTGGCAACAGGCGGGCGGGCGCCGAGGCGGGCCCCCCGCGGCCCCTCGCGAAGGCCAGCCTCCCTCCATCAAGATCAGCAGCAACGAAAATCCGGTAGGCCCTGGTCAGGCGGTGCTCGACGCGATCGTCGCGCAATTTGGTGAAGCCGGCAGGTATCCCTTCAACGCCAAAGTCGGCGACCGCAAGTTGGTGGAGACGATCGCGGCCCTCCACAAGGTCAAGCCCGAGAATGTGCTGCTCGGCGCTGGGTCGCAGGAAATCCTGAAGACCGCCGTGTGGGGCTTTACGAGTCCCGCGCGCCACCTGGTGACGGCCTCGCCGACATTCGAAAACGCCACGGGCACGGCCAGGCGCATGGGCCACCCGGTCGTCGAGATCAAAGTCGACAGCCAGTTCCGTCTCGACCTGGAAGGCATGTTGACCACCGTCCGCGGTGCGGGCCTGGTGTTCGTCAACAATCCGAACAATCCGACCGCCACCGTGCACAGCGCGAAGACGATCACCGACTTCGTGGAACGCGTGCGCCGAATTTCGCCGGACACCGTCATCCTGATCGACGAGGCGTATCACGAATACGTGACCGACCCCGCCTACGAGACCGCCATCCCGCTCGCCATGGCCACGCCCAACGTCTTTGTGGCGCGCACGTTCTCCAAGGCCTACGGCATGGCCGGCATGCGCATCGGGTACGCCATCGGCGGGAGCGACACGATCAAGCCGCTGGCGCGCCTCGGCATGCCGTACAACATCTCGGTGCTCGGGGTGGCGGCGGCGATAGCGGCGCTCGGTGATCCCAAACACATGGAAGCCGAGCGCGCGCGCAACACCGAAGTCCGCAACTACACACAGAAGGCCCTCGAGGATCTCGGCTGCAAGTGCACCGCCTCGCAGGCGAATTTTCTGTTTGTGGACGTCGGGCGCTCGGCTGCGGAGTTCCGCAGCGGATGCGGCGCGCAGGGCATCCAGGTGGGACGCGACTTCCCGCCCTTTGAAGGAAGCCACGCGCGAATCTCACTGGGTACGATGGCGGAGATGCAGAGGGCCACGGCGGTCTTCCGCGATGTATTGCGACCGGCGAATGGTGCCGGTGGCGGGGGTCGATAGGAGGCGCCATGTTGACACGACGCAAATTCGTAGAAACCGTTGGCATCGGCGCCGCCGGCGCCCTCACCAGTTCGTGGATCGGCGCGCGCGGCCGTGAAGACGCCATCTGGAACGCACTCTCTCCCTCGGTTGAGGCGGCATCACAGGCCGGCATGCCGGTCATTCCCCTCTCGAGTAATGAGAACCCATTCGGCCCAAGCGCGGCGGTGCTCGACGCGATCAAAAAAGCGTTCGGGCCCGACGGCGCCACGCCCGGCAGGTACTCAAACGCCACCGGGGCCCTTCGCGATGCGTTGTCGAAGAGTCTCGGCGTGACATCAGAAAACCTGACGCTTGGCTGCGGGTCTACCCAGATCCTCCGCACAGCGACGCACGTCTACACCAGCCGGACAAAGGCTCTTGTGGGCACCATCCCGACGTACGAGGAGTGCGCCGGTTATGCTGCGATGCTTGGCCATCCGGTGCGCGCGGTCTCGCTCGGCCGCGACTTCCAGATGGACCTCGAGCGCATGGCCACGGCCGCCAAGGGCTCGGGCCTGGTGTTCTACTGCAATCCCAACAACCCTGTGGCTACCTACACTGGCGCCACGGCCACCCGCGACTTCATCGCGCGCGTGCACCGCATCTCACCAGAGACGACGATCCTGGTGGACGAGGCGTACTTCGAATACGTCACCCATCCCGATCACCAGACGATGATCCCGGTGGCGCTCGAGGATCCGCGCATCGTCGTGGCTCGCACGTTCTCGAAGGCGTACGGGATGGCCGGACTGCGGCTGGGGTATGCGGTGGGACATCCGGACGCGATTCGCAAGATGTCCGAATGGGACAGCGGCTCGGGCACGAGTTCACTCAACGTGCTGGCCCTTCATGCCGGCGTCGCCGCGCTCGAACAGGGTCCGGCGTTTGTCGAAGCCGAGCGGGCCAGGAACAAGGCCGCGCGTGACTTCACGACGAAGTGGTTTGCCGACCGCGGCATGAAGTCTACCGAGTCTCACGCCAACTTCATGTTCGTGAACGTCGGAGTGCCGGCAAAACAATTCCGCGACGGCTGCATGGCCAAGGGCGTGCGCGTGGGCCGCGACTTCCCGCCGTTCGAAAACGCCTGGTGCCGCATCTCGCTCGGCACAATGGACGAGATGAAGCGCGCGGTTACAGTGTTCGGTGAAGTCCTCGGCAAGGCCGGCGTGATCGCCGCAGCCTGAGGGATTTCACACGAGACATGCCCCAGAGGGTTTACACGAGGCATGAAGGATCGATAGCTGGGCTGGCCCTAAGAAGCTCCTTCAGCCCTTCATGCCTCGTGTGCCTACTTCTTAATCGGCCAGACGACGCCCTGGTCCCTGGGCACCATCGTCACACCCTTGAAGACAAACTTCTGCAGGCGGCGGCCTTCGTAGGTCTCTGTTGTGAAGATGTTGCCGGCTGAGTCGGTCACGATGCTGTGGACCGCGAAGAATTGCCCCGGCTGCCGTCCGCCGTCACCAAACGACGAAAGCATCTCGAGCGAATCACGCCTCATGATGTAGACGCGCTCGTTTTTGCCGTCGGCCACGTAGAGGTAGCGCTGCTGCGGGTCGCGTGAAAACGCCACGTCCCACACCGCGCCGTCACCCAACGTGCGCTTCGCGATCTGCTGCTCCTTCACGAACTTGCCGTCGGCGGTGAAGACCTGCAGGCGGTTGTTCGGACGGTCACACACGTAGACCAGGCCGTCCACCGAGAGATCCGAGCAGTGCACCGGCGTCCTGAACTGCTGAGCGAGAGGCGCGTCTGGATCAAACGGTCCCAGGTTCGCATCATCTGGCTTGTTACCGTAGGCGCCCCAGTAGCGTTTGAATGCGCCTGTGTCGGCATCAATGACTGCCACGCGCTTGTTGAGGTAGCCGTCGGCCAAATATGCCTCGTTGGCCTTGGGATCAACGAAGATTTTGGCGATACGACCGAAGTTTTCGGTGTCGTTGCTGCCGGCGGTCTTGCCGGATTTTCCGTATTGCGCAATGAACTTGCCGTCCTGCGTAAACTTCAGCACGTGCGCGTCGTTCGTGCCGTTGCCGCCAATCCAGACGATGCCTTTGTGGTCCACGAAGATGCCGTGGTTGGACTCAGGCCACTCGTAACCCTGGCCTGGGCCGCCCCAGGCCTTGAGCAGGTTGCCCTGCTGGTCGAACTGCAGCACTGGGGGCGCGCGTTTGCAGCACTTGGCCGTGGGCGGGTTTTCGTCGGCTGCGGCCTCTTGCGCTGAGAGCGTATCGGGACGATGGACGATCCAGATGTGATCCTGGGCGTCCACGGCGATGCCGATGGCCATCCCCATCAGCCACCCGTTGGGAAGCGGCTTCGGGAACGTCGGATCAACTTCAAACTTTGGGGCTTCCACCATCGAAGCGGCTTGACCCTGGGCTGCCATCCGCTCGAACGACTGTTCGGCGACCAGTAGAAGCGCGAGCCCTGCCAGGAAAACTCCGGCGGCGAGTGATGTACGTCTCTTCATGCCAACTCCTACCTGACCACGAACTTCTGAACGCGCTTGCCCTGCAGGTTTTCGCCGGTGACGACATGCCCCTGCGCACTGACGGCCACGGCGCCGACGCCGAAGAAGTGTCCGGGCCACCGGCCGCCGCTGCCAATGGTGCCGACCTGCGCGAGGGTGTCACGACGAAGGACGTGCACCGTCTGCTCCTGACCGTTGGCCACATACACGGTCTGCTGGGCCGCGTCGGAAGAAAACGCGATGTCCCACACGGAGCCGCTGCCGAGCGTGGATGGCGAGACAGTGGCCTCGCGCACGAATGTGCCGTCTTTCTTGAAGACCTGAATGCGGTTGCTCTCGCGGTCGCAGACAAACAACTCGTTCGAACGCGACAGCGCGAGACAGGAGACTGCGCGGAACTGTGTTGCCGCCGCGGAACCGGCGGTGTACGCCGGCGGCGCCGTTGCGTCGGGTGGCGTGCCATAGGCGCCCCAGTGCCGTTTGTACGCGCCTGTCGTGGCATCAAACACCACCACACGGCGGTTGCCGGTATCGGCGACGAAGACTTCATTCGCCTGCGAATCCACTTCCACTGCGGCTGGCCGCTTGAGTCCGCCACGGCTATCGGGTGCGCCGGTGTCACCGGGCTTCCCGATTTGCATGAGGAACTTGCCCTCACGTGAGAACTTGAGGACATGGGCATCTTCAGGTGGTGGCGCCGGGGCGGCGGCGCCTCCGCCACCGCCTCGCCCTCCGCGTCCGGCAGGCGCCGGCGGCAGACCGGCGGCCGTCAGCCAGACGTTGCCGGCGGCATCCACCGCGATTCCGCCCGGGTTCATCGGCCAGTCATACCCGGCGCCTGGCCCCCCCCAATGGCCCACCAGCGCACCGCCCGGGTCGAACTCCAGGACGAAGGGTGCGGCGGCGCAGCAGTACTCGGCACCGGGCGGCGTGGCGGTCAGTGCGGCTTCGGTGCGTGCGTTCAGCGAGGCCTGGCCACGGTGCAGCACCCATACGTGATCGCGACCATCCACGGCGACACCGGTGACGGAGCCAAGAATCCAGTGGTTTGGCAACGGCCTCGGCCACAGCGGGTCTGCTTCCGCGCGCGGCGGTGCCTGTGCGAATCCCTGCGCGCCCGCCCAACCGAGAAGAACGAGCGCGGCTGCCAGAGAGAGCCGAACGTAACTCGGGCTGGTTCTCAAGCCCGAGGATTGCTGTGTGCCCATCGATGATCTCCGTCGGAGGTGACTCGGCTGAACTTGGATGAAATCGGGCGCCAGTATACTACCGGCGGCTGCACCCGTGAGAGTTTCGCGCGACCATCAACAGGCGCTCTGGCGCATCGGACTCGTGTGCGCGCTGGTGGCGTCGAGCTGGGCCGCGTGGAACAACACGGTGTCGGCTCACGAAATCCCCGCCGACGTGACGGTACGCGCGCTCCTGAAGCCGGAAGGGCAGACCTTCCGGCTCCTGGTGCGCGCCCCCCTGGAGTCGATGCGGGATGTGATCTTCCCGACCCGTGAGCCGGGGTTCCTGGCACTGACGGCCGCCGAAAGCGCCGTTCGCACCGCCGCTGAACTGTGGATCGCGAATGGTGTGCGCGTGTGGGAGGACGGCCAGCCACTTGGGCGACCGGTGATGACTGCCGTTCAGGTGTCGCTGCCATCCGATCGGTCGTTCGACACGTGGGAGCAGGCCCTCGCGCACGTGACGGGCGCGCCGCTCCCCGCCGACACCCAGTTGCTCTGGACTCAGGCGCAACTTGATGTGCTCCTCGAGTTTCCCGTGCAGTCGGACGCGTCGCGGTTCGCGGTCGAAACCGACTTCGCCAGGCTCGGCGTGAGGACACGCAGCGTAATCCGCTTTCTCCCGCCGGGTGGCGCGATCAGGGTGTTTGAGTACACGGGTGATGCCGGCGTGCTGGATCTGGATCCTCGCTGGTTCCAGGCGGCCCGCCGCTTCGTCGTCTCGGGCGTGGAGCACATCCTGGGCGGCGTGGACCATCTGCTCTTCCTGCTATGTCTTGTGGTGCCCATACTTCACGTAGCGCCCGCAGAGAACGTAGCTCGGCCTGGTTCTCAAGGCCGAGACACCCTGAAGCCGCTCGTGCTGATGGCCACCGCGTTCACGGTGGCGCATTCGATCACACTCATCGCCGCAGCGTTTGAGTTCGTGCCGAGCGGTCTGTGGTTTCCACCGCTGGTGGAAACCTTGATCGCGTTCTCAATCGTGTGGATGGCGCTCGAGAATATCGTCGGCGTTTCCGGGACGCACCGCCGCTGGGCGTTGACCTTCGGCTTTGGCTTGATCCACGGGTTCGGGTTCTCGTTTGCGCTGCGAGAGACGCTGCAGTTTGGCGGCAGCCATTTCGTCACCTCTCTTGTGGCCTTCAACGTGGGTGTGGAGATCGGCCAGGTCCTGGCGCTGATGGTGATCGTGCCGGCGCTCTCACTGCTGTTCCACTACGTTGCTGCCAGACGTATCAGCGGCATCGTGATCTCCGCGCTCGTCGCGCACGAAGCGTGGCACTGGATGATGGCGCGCGGTGCGACGCTGTTCGAACACGAATTCCCATTTACCAGGCGCGACACCGTGTCGTTCGCGCTTCGAACGGCCATCGTTGTCTGGATCGGAGTGTGGGGCTACTGGTACGCGCGCCGAAAGAAATCAGGCAATGGGTCAGTTGGGCAGTGAGGCAATTAGGGGGACGGGTGTGTTTTCCACAGATGTGCGTGAAATGGGGACAGGCCTCGAACTGTAGTCCACGAGGCCTGTCCCCATTTCACGCACATCTGTGAAAAACACACCCGTCCCCTTACCTTGGCAACCTCCAGGCGACGAGCGACGCCGCCGACGCCGAGCCTGTCGCATAGACGATGTACTGACGGCCTTTGTGCATGAAGGTCATCGGCACGGCGCTGGTCTTGCTCGGAATCGGCAACATGCCCACCTGTTTGCCAGTGGCCTTATCCACAGCGAACAGGCCCGGGTCCGCGGTTGGAGGTCCGCCGCGGCGGCCGGTGCCGTAGATCACCAGTGTCTTGGTGGTGATCACCTGCGGCTGGCTGCTGCTCGACTGCGGCAGGAGCGTGACGCCCTCGAACAACTTCGCATCAGGTGACGTGGCCTGGGGCGTCGGCGTGAACGTGCCACCGTTGCCCACCCACCACGCTTTATCGCCGGTGTTCATGTTGTAAGCCGTCACGCCGCCGAGTTCGCGCGGCTTCAGGATCGAGATGCCCGCAATGGTGGTGGTGCCTGGCGCCGCAGTCGTGTAACCGGCGCCGCCACCGCCTGCCCGACCGCCGGCGGCCCCACCGGCCCCGCCGGCACGCGCACCCGCACCGCGCCCACGCTGAGGTGCCACGTATCCCGGAGGCGGCGTCGCCGCGCCGATCTGGCCGCAGCTGTTATGCGGCGCCTGCGTGTAGCTGTGCTCCGAGCACGGGTCCTTCGCCACTTCGGTCGTGCTCATTCCCGACTGCGAGGCCACGTAGAGGAAGCCGGTCTCTGGGTCCACCGCCGCGCCGCCGTCGATGTTGACGCCGCCCGACGCGCCCGGTGAATACCACGAACACTCGAACCCGTTCGGCGTCTTGCCATCGGCGAGCGAGGGCGGAATGTAATACGGCCCCATCCGGCATTTCTTCGCCAACTGAAGCGCGGCCGCTCTCAGCTCCGGCGTGTAGTCGATCAGATCCTCTTCTTCCAGACCCTGCTGGGAGTAGGGCGCCGGCCTTGAGGGAATGGGCTGCGTGCGCGCGGTCTTTTCGCCAGGCACTTCGCTCTGCAGCACGGGCATTTCCGGCATCGGCCAGATGGGCTCGCCAGTGGCCCGATCGAACGTGTAGACCCATCCCTGCTTGGTGGTCTGCGCAATAACTTTGCGCGCCCGCCCATTGACCGTGATGTCCATCAGGTTCGGCGCCATCGGCGTGTCGTAGTCCCAGATGTCGTGATGGACCATCTGAAAATGGCACCTGCGCTGGCCCGTCTTCGCGTCGAGCGCCACAAGCGCGTTGCCGAACAGGTTGTCGCCCGGGCGATGGCCGCCGTATTCGTCGCTGAGCGGCATTCCGACCGGAATGTAGACGAGTCCCAGTTCCGGATCCGCTGAATAGGGGGCCCATGCGTCGTTTTTGCCGACGCCGGGCGTGCCGGGCGCTGACCCGTTTTCCCACGTCTCGGCGCCGAACTCGCCTTTTTGCGGAATCAGGTTGAACTTCCAGAGCTGCTTGCCAGTGCGCACGTCGAAGCCGCGGATGTAACCCGGCAGGTTGTGCAACTTGATCGGGTAGTACCCGTGAATGGACGAGTTGCCCACGATGATGACGTCGCCCACCAGGATGGCCGGCGAGCTCGCGGCGATCTGCCCCTGCGTCGGATCGATGCCGACCGTGCCGTCGGCGCCGATGCCTTTTTCGGCATCCCACGTTTCACCGGGCTTGGCCTGTCGATAGGGGGCTGCGTCGCTGATCATGAGTGGGCCGTCGTCATCCACGGCGAGTGGCACGAGCGGGAATCCGAGGCCGTCCATCAGATCGACCACACCGTTTTTACCGAACTTGGGATCGGGCAAGCCGGTCTTCGCGTCGATCAGCGCCATGTGGTACCCGGGGGTCACCACGACCACGCGTTCGGCGCTGCCATCGGTCCAGTAGGCGAGTCCGCGTCCGGCAAACTGGCGTGGCGCCTTTTGCCAGCGGATGCCCTCGTCGAGCCGCCACATCCACAACGTCTCGCCGTTTTCAGGGTTGAGCGCGGTGGCCACCCGGCGTGTGCCCGCCACGGTGAAGAGCCGACCGTTGGCATACAACGGCGTCGTCCTGTAGTACTCATCGGCGCTGAACGAGCCGGCGTTCCACTGCCAGGCCTGTTCGAGCGATTCGAAGTTGGACGCGTTGATTTGATCCAGCGGCGAGTACCGCGTGCTCCACGCGTCGGCGCCCCAGTACCGCCACTCTCCAGGCGCGTTGCCGCGCACGAGGGTGGGCTGGCTGGTGGCCCTCGCCTGGTCGAAGGCCGCCAGCGCGCCGCCCAGCGCAACTGCTGCCAGCAGAGCCGTGCCTGCCATGCGAGTGATTCGAATCGGTTGTGCCATGGTGTGGGTCCTTATCGGGTCGGGTCGGTCACGAGTGATGGGACGAGCGCGAGCTTGTCCGGGAGGAGGTTGATGATGATGCTGCGCAGTGCGGCCGGATCGGCGGGAAGATCCACACGTCCCGCGGGCATGCCGTTCAGCTTCAGCAGGTACGCCACCACCTGCGTGTATTCCTTCGGCGAGAGGCTGCCCGGTTCGTTCTTCGGCATTTTCTCTGTCAGAAACTCCAGCAGTTCGCCGAGGGTCCGGCCCTGCCAGTTGAGGAACACCGCGCCCTTGTAGGTGCTGGGTGGATGGCAGGACACGCACGTACTCATGTAGGTTTGCTCACCACGCGTGGCTTGTGTTGCGCTGTAGACGCGTCCCTTGGTCGTTTTTGCGCCCGACGCCGCTGCCTGCGCGTTCACATTCGACGTCGTGATCAGCGCCGCAACGAGGGCGCCCGTCAGGACGGACACAAAGAACGATGGGCGTACCAACAGCCAGCACATGCCACAACCGGGGACTTGCGGGCACGATAACACAGTCAGCGCGACCCCGTTCCGCCGCCGCGGCCCGCGCGTGGCGGTGCGATCGCCGCGCGATACTGGGCGATCGCGGCATTGACCTTGAACTCAATGCCCAGGCGGCCGATTTCGGCCGTGGCTTTTGTCGCGTCACCCGAAACGCCCGAATCTGTCGCCCCGCCCCAGGGCTTCAACCGTTCCTTGCGAATGCCTTCGGGCCGCACGTGCAGCATCTGTGAGGTGTCGCTGATCCCGGCGTGGCTCCCGATGATGGCTTCGGTGTAGCCGAACTGTGCGAGCATCCACGCGCGATAGTGCTCACGCCCCGTTTCGTAATAATCGGTGAGCGCCAAGACGCGGATGCTTTCGGCCTTCCACTCTTCCGTGAGGGTGGTCGCGACCGCGGTCATGCCCGCCTGATTGCCGCCGCTGTCGCCGATGAACAGAATGTGCGTGAAGCCATGCGCCTTGAGGCTGCGCGCGGCCGCATCGAGCAATTGATCGTACGCCGGAGAGGGCAGTGAAATCGCACCGGGGGGCACGCGGTCGGGATTGCCTTCGGGTACATATTGAATCGGCGGCGCGACCAGGGCGTTCCCGAGGCGGCGTGCCATCAGGTTCGCAGAGTGCGCGACGATGTAGTTATGTTTGCCCAGCACCATGTGGTAGCCGTTTTTTTCGGTGCCGCCGGTCGGGATAATGACCGTGGTCTTGCCGGCGTTGATCGCGTCGCGCGTTTCCTCCCACGTCAGTTCATCAATGAACACCGTGTCGGGCGCCTGAGACGGTGAGATGCCTGCCGGCGCGGTCTTCGCTGTCGGCAAACGAGGGCCAGCCGGCTCGGGCATCGGCGCTGCGACGCCGCCGCGCCCTTCGCGGCCTCCCCCAGCGGCAGCACCCCGGCCGCCACCGCCACCGCGCGCCGCCGGTGGTGCGGCCGGCTGGAGCGTGCCGGCCATCAGGCCCTTGATCTGCGCGACCGCGTTGTCGATCTTCATCTGGATGAAGATCGTGCCCAGGGCCGCGCTCGATCGTGTGGGGTCGCCGCTCACACCGGAATTCGGATAACCACCGCCCGGCGCGATCTTGTTGCGGCGCACATGCTTCGGATCCACAAACAACATCTCCGATGTGTCGAGCAGGTTGGCGTGGCCGCCTATCTGATCCGCAGGAATGCCCATCGTGTCGGTGATGTGTTTGTTCTGGTCCGCGTGCGATTTCGTGTAGTAGTCGTCAATCCAGAAGGCGCGGGCCGTGTCCTTCCACAACTCATTGAGGCGGGTGGTGGCGGTCCGCATACCGCTGCGGTTGCCGCCCGACTCACCCAAGAAGAGGACGGTGGTGAACCCGCCGGCCTTCAGGCTGCGTCCCGCGCTGACCAGCAACTCGATGAATCGATCTTCCGGAAGGGTGATGGTGCCGGGCTTGCCCATGTGCCCGCCGGGGGTTTCCCAACTGCCTTCCGGGACGTAGGTCACGACCGGCGCGACCAGCGTGCGGCCCAGGGCCCGGGCGATCTTGTCGGCGGCGAACTGCATGACGAACTTGTGCTCACCGTCCACCAGGTGGGGGCCCTTTTGTTCGGTGCCCGCTGTCCCGATAATCACGGTGGTGGTGCCGGCCTGGACCAGATCACGCACCTCGGCCCACGTGAGGTCCTCGAGGAAGACGGTGTCGGGCGGGCGGCCGCCAGGAGCGGTCGCGGGCAGCCCCTCCGGCCTCTGCGCCAGCACCCCGAGGCTCGGGGCCAGTATCAGCGAGAGGAGCACACACAACAGCAGGGCCGACTTTCTCACAGCGGAACCTCCGAAACTCGTTGTAAAAACGTGCCCATTGTAGGGGAAATCGGGGTGAACCGGGGCGCTTCAGGGGCCGACTTTCAGTGTTATAGTCTGGCGCATCTAGATTTTTCTGGCTTCGGGGTGACATGCGCAATATGCCTATGACGGCAGTCAGATTGACAGCGGTGTGCACGGCGGTTTGCGGCGCGATTGTGATCGCGAACGCGGATCATCTATCAGGTGGACGCACCGCCGCGTGGTCTGCGGCCGACGGAATGCGGCTGACAATGAGCGCGCATGCGTCGCGACCTGAGGTGCGGGTGCCTGCAAGTCCCGACGAAGTCATTCAGGACTACTGCGTCGACTGTCATAACGACGTGACGAAACCAGCGGGCCTGTCGTTTGAATCATTCAAGGTGTCGGCCACCGACGCCAATGCGGCGATGGCCGAACGCATGGTGCGCAAACTGCGCGCGGGAATGATGCCGCCTCCGGGGACACCGCCACCTGACGCGGCGAGCCTCGCCGGACTGATTGGTGCGCTCGAGACGCGACTTGACGCCGGCGCGCTTGCGCGACCCAATCCCGGATCGCGAACATTCCCGCGGTTGAATCGCGTGGAGTACGCCAGGTCGATTCGCGAACTGCTGGACCTGGATGTGGATGCCGGCCAGTGGCTGCCGCTCGACTCGATGAGCGCGAACTTCGACAACATCGCCGACGAGCAGATGTTGTCGGCCACACTCCTCGAGGCCTTCCTGAACGCGGCGAGCGACATCAGCCGCATGGCGGTGGGTGATCGCCACGCCACCCCACTCGACCGCACCTACGCCAACACGAGTTACGCCTCGCAACATCCCTGGGATCACGTCGAGGGTGCGCCGTTCGGCACCCGTGGCGGCCTGGTGGTGCGCCACGTCTTTCCGGCCGACGGCGAGTATGTCTTTGAAGTGAACATGACCAGCGGTAATAACAGCCGGTTTGAAGACATCGACATCTCGATCAACGGCGAACGCGCCGCGCTCGTCATGTACGAGACGCAACAGGCCGGGTCCGCCGACGGCCGCGGCGGCGTGCCGATGCTCACCGACCCGATCATGGTGAAGGCCGGCCAGCAGACGGTGGCCGCGGCCTTCGTCCGCCGCACGGACGGCCCGTATGAGGATTTGATTCGCCCGCACGACTGGTCGTTTGCCGGCGGCGGTTCAGGCGGTGCGGGCATCACGACCCTGCCGCACGTGCGTGATCTCGTGATCCGCGGACCACTGAAAGTGACCGGACTCTCGGAGTCGCCGAGCCGTCGCAAGGTGTTTTCGTGCCGGCCCACCAGTCAGGCCGACGAAAAGCCCTGCGCGCGTGCCATCGTCGCTCGCCTGGGCGCCTCGGCGTACCGGCGTCCCCTCGCCGATCGCGAAGTGGACGCCGTGATGCAGTTTTACGACGTCGGCCGGGTCGCGGGTGGCTTCGAAGGCGGCGTGAGGACGACGCTTGAGGCACTGCTGGCGAGCCCGCATTTCATCTTCCGGCTTGAGCGGCAGCCCGATCGGGTGAAGCCGGGCGAGACGTATCGCATCGGCGACTACGAGTTGGCGTCGCGCCTGTCTTTCTTCCTCTGGGGCACGCCGCCTGACGAGGCCCTGCTGGCTTCGGCCGGCAAGGGACTGCTGGCCACGCCGGCGGGTCTGGACAAGGTGGCCCGGCAGATGCTGGCTGACCCGCGCTCCAAAGCGCTCGGGGAACGCTTCGCGGCCCAGTGGCTGCGCCTGCAGGACATCAGCAAGGTGCATCCGGACCCGAACTTCTTCCCGAATTTTGATGACCGTGTCGCCGATGCGATGCGTACAGAAACCATCACGTTCTTTAATGATCTGGTGCGCCGCGATGCAAGCGCGCTCGACTTGTACCGCGCCAACTACTCGTTCATGAACGAGCGCCTGGCGCGCCATTACGGAATCGCCGGCGTGGCGGGACACCAGTTCCGGCGCGTGGAGTATCCCGACGCTACGCGGCGCGGGGTGCTGGGGCAGGGCAGCGTGCTGGTGCAGACGTCGCTGGCGAATCGCACGTCTCCGGTGTTGCGCGGCAAGTGGGTGATGGAAGTGCTGCTTGGCACGCCGCCGCCACCCGCGCCCGCCAACGTGCCGCCCCTTGAGAACACCGCGGAGTCCAGGGACGGCAAGGCTGTCACGACCCGTGAGCGAATGGAGATGCACCGCGCCGATCCGCAGTGCCGGTCCTGCCACCTGTTCATGGATCCCATCGGGCTGGCGCTGGATAACTTTGACGTGACCGGACGCTGGCGCGTGCGCGAGAACGGCAGCCCACTGGATACGCGTGGTGATTTTTATGACGGCACGGCGATCTCTACGCCCGCGCAGTTGTCGGACGTCTTGTTGAAGCGCCCCGTGCCTCTGGTGCGGATGCTGACCGAAAACCTGCTGGCGTTTGCGTTGGGACGCCGGGCCGAGTACTACGACCAGCCCGCGATTCGGACCATCACGCGGAGCGCCGAGGCGGCCGAATACCCGGTGTCGTCGCTGATCCTGGGCGTGGTCAAGAGTGATGCGTTTCGAATGAGCAAGGCCGAGGCCGTGCCCGACACGGCCGCCGGGCGTAAGCAGTAAGGTCGGACGAGCCGTCGGTAGCTTTTCAAGGAGTCAGAACGATGTCGTATCTCACCGGTAAACACATGGCTCGGCGCACGTTCCTGCGAGGCGCTGGCGCCACCGTGGCCCTCCCGTTTCTCGACGCGATGGTGCCGGCCGGCTGGAGCGCCACCGCGCGCGCCGCAGCGCCGACCCACACGCGCCTGGTGTGTATCGAGGAGGTGCACGGCCTGGCCGGGTGTAACGGTATCGGCGCCGGCAAGTTCCTCTTCGCGCCTGAGAAGGTGGGACGCGACTACACGCTCGTGCCCGACAATCCGCTCAGCACGCTTGACGCCTTCCGCGACTACACCACCATCGTCTCCAACACCGACGTGCGGATGGCCGAGGCGTTCAACGCCCCGGAAATTGGTGGCGACCACTTCCGATCGAGCGCGGTGTTCCTGACGCAGGCGCACCCGAAACAGACGCAGGGCTCGGACATCTGGGCCGGCACGTCGCTCGACCAGATGTACGCCAGGAAGTTCGGCCAGACCACGCCAATGCCGTCGATGCAGTTCTGCATCGAGAACCTGGACCAGGCCGGAGGTTGCACCTACAACTACTCGTGCGCGTACACCGACTCAATCAGCTGGGCGTCGCCGAACGAGCCGCTGCCGATGATTCGTGATCCGCGCGTGGCGTTCGACATGTTGTTTGGATCGGGCGGCACCGCGGCGGCCCGCGCCGAGCGGCGGATGACCCGTCGCAGTATTCTCGACTGGGTGCACGGGGAAGTGTCGTCGATGCGCGCGACCCTGGGACCGGCCGACCGCCAGCGCCTGGACCGCTACATGGAGCACATCAGCGAAATCGAGCGCCGCATCCGCATGGTGGAAGCGCACAACACGAGCGGTGAAACGCGCGAGTTGCCGGACGCCCCGGCGGGCGTGCCCGACTCGTTCTCCGAACACATGAAGCTGATGTTCGATCTGCAGGTGCTGGCGCTTGAGACGGACATGACGCGCGTGATTGCGTTCAAGACCGGCCGCGACGCGCAGAACCGCGTGTTCCCGGAAAGCGGGTCCACCCAGCCCTTCCATCCGGCGTCGCATCACGGCAACACGGAACTGCGCGTGCTGGAGTTCAACAAGATCTGCAAGTACCGCGTCAGCCAGATGGCCTACTTCCTCGACCGCCTGAAGAACACGGTCGAAGGCGACAGCAACCTCCTGGACAAGACGTTGGTTGTCTGGGGCTCGCCGATGGCCGACCCCAACGTGCACAATCACCGGCGGTGCCCGCTTGTGTTGTTTGGGCATGGCAACGGACAGCTCAAGGGTGGCGTGCACCACAAGGCCGAAGACGGTACGCCGATGGCCAACGTGATGCTCACGCTGATGCAGGGCCTGGGTATGGACGCGACCAGCTTCGGCGACAGCACCGCACCGTTTTCACTGGCGTAGGCCCCTCGAAAGAACAGGACCAGGATGTCTCACATGCGCCGCATAAGTGCTTCCCTGATGGTTGCGGTGTGCCTTGCTGCGGCTGCGGTCGCAACGGTGACGGCACAGGCGACCCCGGTGGCCGACGCCGCGCGTCGTGCCGACGCGTCGGCGCTCCGCACGTTGCTGGCGCAGGGCGCGGACGTCAACGCACCTCACGGCGACGGCATGACCGCGTTGCATTGGGCCGCCGACCGTGGCGACGAAGCGATGGTGTCGATGCTGGTCTTCGCCGGAGCCAGCGTGTCGGCCGTGACCCGCATCGGACAGTACACGCCGTTGCATCTGGCGGCGCGCGCGGGAAGTCCGTCGGCTGTGGAAGCCCTGCTGAAGGCGCAGGCGCCCGTTTCGGTGAAGACGTCCACCGGCGGCGTGACGCCGCTGCACCTGGCGGCCACCTCCGGCAACACCGCCGTGATGACGCTTCTGCTCGACAAGGGCGCCGAGATCAATGCCAAAGAGTCGGAGTGGGCGCAGACACCGCTGATTTTTGCGGCATCGGCCGACCGCCTTGATGCCGTGCGGTTCCTGATTGCCCGGGGCGCCGATGTGAACGTGAAGACGACGGCCATCGACATGACCGTGTTCGGCGCCCAGTCGCGCCAAGCACAGACGCTGCAGCGGCAGGTGCTCGCGAGCGCCGTGGCCCGCGGTGCGGAGCCCACACCCAGCCAGATGCAGGGCTCCATCGAAGCGGCCCGCGAGTTTTATGTCAGCGGCAAGTTGCCCGAACCTCCGGCCGCCGGTGCTGCGGCAGGTGGCCGCGGCGGGCGTGGTGGCGCGGCCCCCGGACCGGGTGCGGCTGGGTTTGGCGGGCCGGATGCGACGGCGCCGGTGACGGCGGGGAACCAGGAAACACCGCTCCCCAACATCTCGGCCAAGGGCGGGTTGTCCGCACTTCATCACGCAGTGCGCCAGGGGTATCTGGCCACGAGCATCGCGCTGCTGGATGCCGGGGCGCTGAAGGACGAAAAAACCGGTGACGGCCACACCCCACTGCTCGTCGCGCTGATCAACGGCCAGTTCGACGTGGCCATGGAACTCATTCGCCGCGGCGCCGACGTGAACTTCTCAT
This sequence comes from Vicinamibacterales bacterium, assembly GCA_046594875.1. Lineage (GTDB taxonomy): Bacteria > Acidobacteriota > Vicinamibacteria > Vicinamibacterales > SCN-69-37 > SYFT01. The sequence goes on along the minus strand of JBKJQX010000246.1, from coordinate 28,989 downwards.
CTGACAGCCATGGCGTGACGCCGCTGTGGGCCACCATCAACGCTCGCTGGCAGCCGCGCACGCGGTTCCCGCAACCGCAGGAGATGGACGCGCAGAAGGCCGACTACCTCACGGTCATGCAGGCCCTGATCGACAAAGGCGCCGACGTGAACGCGCGGATTCGCGTGCATCCCTGGTACATGGTCTACACCGACTGCGGCAACGCGAACTGCGGCCTGTCCAATTCGGCAGGCGCCACGGCGTTCTGGCGCGCAACATATGGCACCGACGTTGACGCGATGCGCTTCCTGATCAAGAACGGCGCAGACCCGAACATCCCGACCTACGTGGCCGCAGTTGGCCGAGGCTTCGGCGCCTTCGGTCGTGCTGGCGGCGCTGGACCCGACGGCGCAGCGCCAGCGGCGGCACCAGCACCCACAACGCCTGCCCTGGACCCGTCTGGCGTTCCCCCGGTTCCGCGGGGTGGCCCCGGCGTGTTTCCCCTGCATGCCGCCGCCGGCTCTGAGTACGGCGAAGGTTTCGCCGGCAATGCACACCGGCACGCCCCCGATGCCTGGTTGGCGACGGTCAAGTACCTGGTGGAGGAACTCGGCGCGGATGTGAACAGCCGCGACAACGACGGCTACACCGCGATGCACCATGCCGCGGCGCGCGGCGACAACGAGTTGATTCTGTACCTGGTCTCAAAGGGTGGCGACCCCAAGGCCGTGAGCCGCCGTGGCCAAACCACCGTGGACATGGCGAACGGTCCCGTGTCGCGCATCTCCCCGTTCCCCGAGACCATCGCGCTCCTCGAGAAGATGGGCGCGAAGAACAACAACCGCTGCCAGAGTTGTTGACGGAATCTTCGGTTTCACCGGTCCGCCAGTCCGCAGGTGCGTTGGTCCGCCAGTTCGTGGAGCTGCTTCGCAGGTCTTTATCTCGTAAGGCCGATTGCTTTGCCTAACCAAAGGAAGCCCCTGCGCCGCCAGGCGCAGGCTCCGGGAACCCACGCACCCACCGCACCTTGGGACCCTCGGACCTTGGTGCCCTATTTCTTGACCCTGAACGTCCCGTCGTCCTGTCTCTCGCGGTGCGCCGCGTGGCACTGCTGACACAAGGGCGCGAGCTTGGCGGTGGACGCCTGCACGTCGGGCCACTGATTCGCCGCCGCCGACTTCTCAATCGCTGCCATCAGCGCCACGCCCTCCGTGGCCCAACCAACCGCGTCAGCCGCTGCGCGCGTCTCGAAGAACTTCTTCGTGTCGCCAAACAACTTGCCGAGCAGCGCCGCCTGGGCGGCGACGACGGCCTTGTCGGAGGCCTCGGAGCCTCGCCGCAGTTCCGCTGAGGCAGGGTTGACCTGCTTCATCACCTTGTCGAACGCGGCCTCTTCCGGCGTCATGGGCGTCGGCAGCACCTTGGCCAGGTCGACCATGCCCGGATCGACCACCGACGTGGCGAACACCATGATCTGCCCGCGGTATCGCTCGCTCACGTTCGGCGGCAGATCCAGCGTGTAGTTCTTCCCACGCTTCTGAATCTCTGCCAGGTCGAATCGCATCGCCACGCCGACCACCGTCATGTAGGTGCCTGCCTTCGGCTGGGCGTTCAGCGTGGGCGCCACAATGAGCAGGTCGGTCATCGTCGGCTTCTTTGCGTCCTGATCCATCGAGAACGTGGTAGCCGAGAGGTTTTGCTCAACGGTGCCGAAGACCGAGACCGTTTTGCCGAGATACAGGTCGGGATGCAGCAGCAGGGAACTGGCGGCAGCCGGCACCAGCGTGGCCGCCGGCGCCGGAGCCTGCTGCGCACGCGTCGCCACCGCGAGCACCAGCGTGCATGCGCACACCATCAAAGCCGTCTGCCTGTAGCGCCCGGTCAATCGTCGTCGCATCGAAACCTCCAGTTGGGACGGCTCATCATAACGCGATGGCGGCTTCCAGGCGTGCCATCGTGGCCTGGTGCACGAGGCGCCCGGCAGTCGGGTCGTATACGATGACCGGCATCAATTGGCCGCGGATTCGCTGAGGATGGCGGCGGGCATACCCCATCAGGGTGTCTGCCAGCGCAGCGCGTGACCCGAGCGGGCTGCCACCGCCGGCCGCGCCGGTCAGCAGGTCGTTGAACGACACCGTCCATGCGTCGCCGCGCAGCATGGCGTCGGTCAACGTGCCCTTCAGGACGTTGTGGGAGAAGTTGAAGAACAGGGAGAGCGGTGAGTACTCGGCCTCGAGCGGATCGAGCGCGGCAAAGGCCGGGCGCAGGCGGCCGGCCAATGCGCCAAGGCGGGCGCTGAAGGCACTCAAGTCGAGAAGCGAAGACGTATCGGCGGTCAGGCTGCCAAAGAGCGCCTCTACGACGATCGCCTCGGCGGGACTACCGGTGCCTTCGCTGGCCTGCCGCTCGTATTCCCGAAGGACCAGATCCGCGGCGTAATGCAACCAGGGATAGTCGGCAACGTTGTCGTTCCGCATCGCTTCCGTACTCCGTGCGTAAGTGGCGTGAAACCCGAACCGGAGGTGCGCGCCCATGCTTGCGGCGTGACCAAGCGCCACGGCGAGCTGCCGCTCCGGGGAGAGATCGTGCACCTGACGGAGCAGGGATTCGTAGCCGCGTTCGTCTGGCTCGTAGTGCGACGTCGCAATCAGCAGCAGGGTTTCCGGGTCGGCGACGAAGGGTTGGCCGCTGCCGTGTCGCCCCTGCAGGTGATCCACGAGCGCACCCACGCGGCCCAGCGCGGCATCAGGGTCATCCGTATCCCACACGCGCAACGCGAGCAGGGACAACACATGAAAGAAGTAGTAGTCGACCAGGAGCGACACGGTGGCTGCGTCGGGCGGACCTTCACCCCGCACACGGCGCACAAAGTCCAGCACGTCAACAGGAATGATCTCGGGATTGACGTGATCCGCGATGCCGTCCCAGTCGTGAAGCGCGTGAAACCCCTCGGTACGCGTGCGCTGGTCGCACGAGGTGACCGATCGCGCCATTGACGCTCGCTGCCCCGCACCGCTCCAGGTGTGGGTGCGCATGGCCAGCCGAAGGTGACCGAGGGCGTCGCCCATCGTGGCCGACGAGGAGGCCAGGTGATCGACGTACTCGCAGCGCATCTCCCCGGAGAGGAGCGCGTCGAGCTGACCGGCGAGTTCATCGAAGATCGAGGCCGACATGGCGTCGCGATTCTACCTTCTCTCTGGTAGCATGCGCGCCATGGTCAAGGATCTTCTCGCGCTCCACGAACGGTATCGGTGCCTTGGGCCGCGGTTTGCGCGGGCATTCGATTACGCCCTTGCGACGGACTTCACTGCGATGCCCGACGGGACCTATCCCGTGGGTGGAGATGATGTGCGGGCGCTGGTGCAGCGGTATGTCACCAAGGGGCCGGGTGAGGGACGATGGGAGGCGCATCGCACCCATATCGATTTGCAGATGGTTGTGAGCGGAGAAGAGCACATCGGCGTGGCGCCGCTCGGCAGGTTGGCTGCCGAGCCCTATGACGAGGCGAAAGACCTGCTCTGGCTGACCGGCGAAGGCGACGAAGTCACGTTGCGTCCTGGAGACTTCGTGTTGTTGTGGCCCGAGGACGGCCACATGCCCGGCATGGCGATCAGCACCCCTGTGCCTGTACTCAAGGTCGTCTTCAAGATCGCGCTGTCGTAGAAAAAGACGTCGGGTGTCTTTTTGGCGGCGGCAGGTAAAAAAGACACCCGACGTCTTTTTCAGCTGACCCCTGGACCCTGGACCCTGGACCCTGGACCCTGGACCCTGGACTCAGGACGCTGGACCCTGGACTCAGGACGCTGGACCCAGGACCTTGAGTATCGCTTCGCCGTACGCCGCGAGTTTCGCCGGACCAATGCCGCTGATCTCCCCCAGGTCGGAGAGTGAGCCGGGGCGCTCGGTGGCGATCGCGTCAAGGGTCTTGTCGTGGAGCACCACGTATGCCGGCACCGCTCGGGTGCGAGCCTCATCACGACGCCACGCACGGAGCGCGTCCAGGATTGCTTCATCCGGCTCGGCGGGCTCCGCGCGCGGCGAAGCCGTTGCAGGGGTTCGACCCTTCTGCGACCGACCGGCCTTTGTACCTTTTTTCGCTTTGGTGCCAGCCGCCTTGACACGCACGGTCGGCACGAGCAGTGTGATCGTCGTCTGGCGCCCAGCCATCACCTCACGGCCGACGGCGGTCAGTCGCAACGTTCGGTAGATATCCGGTGAACTCGACAATGCGCCCGCGCCGACCAGCGCATCGATCCACTTCTCGATGAGTTTCGGATCGTGATTCGTGAGAAGCCCAGTGGTGGAGAGCGAGGCGAGGGCCTCGGGTAGTTCTTCGGTCTGGCCGGCGAGCATGGCGGCGATCTTTCGCCGGCCCCAGCGTTCGCCGCTGCGCGCCACACCCGAGAGAATCTTGCGCACGAACAACAACTGATCGTCGGTGAGCGCCGCGCGCAGCAGGCAGTTGCCACACGACTGGCAATCGGCGCCCGCTTCGGGGTCTCCGAAGTACCGGAGGATGGTCATGCGCAGGCACCCGGTGCCGTCGGCGTAGGCCACCATGCGTTTGAGCTTCAGGTGTTCGAGTGTGCGGCGTCGATCCTGTTCTCCAGGATCGGCCTCGCCGCCCTCGCGTCCTCCGTCCTCGTCGCGTTTGTCGATGAGGAACTCACGCGTCTTTACGTCTACGTAGTTCCACAGGAGTGTGGCGACCGCCTGACGACCATCCCGGCCCACCCGGCCCACTTCCTGATAGTAGGCCTCCACCGACGCGGGCAGTTCCTTGTGGACCACCACTTCGAGGTCGGGCCGGTCGATGCCCATGCCGAATGCGTTGGTGGCGCACACCACTTGCAGCGTGCCCGCCGCAAAGGCGTCCTGCACGCGGGTGCGTTCGGTGTCGCTGAGGCCCGCGTGATACGCCGCCGCTGCGATGCCCGCATCAACCAGTGTGTCGGATGCGTCTTCGGCGCTCTTGCGCGTGGAGGCGTACACGAGCGACCGGCTCTTGCCCACCAACTCAGGGAGCAGGGCACGTTTTTCGCGATCGCCGGTGACCGGCCGGACGCGAAGTTCGATGTTCGGCCGGTCGAAGCCCGACACGAACACCTGCGGTTCGCGCATGCCGAGGAGCGAGACGATGTCGTCGCGCACTTCCGGAGTGGCGGTGGCGGTAAAGGCCAGCACCGGCGGCCGTCCGGGCCCATTGTCGCTCCGATGGCAGGCGTCGGCGGCGGCGGCCAGGCGGCGGTAGTCGGGCCGGAAGTCATGGCCCCACTCCGAGACGCAGTGCGCCTCGTCCACCACGAATCGGGACACCGGCCAGTCGTGCAGGGCCGAGATGAAGTAGTCGGACGCAAAACGTTCGGGAGCCACGTACAGGAGGCGCAAGGCGCCGCTGTGGGCTCGCCGGAGGACATCGCGCCGGTCGTCGGCCGTCTGGCCCGAATGCAGCGCCGCAGCGTCGATACCCCGTCTCACCAGCTCATCGACCTGGTCTTTCATGAGCGAAATCAGAGGCGAGACCACCAGGGTCAGGCCCGGCAACGCCACAGCCGGGAGCTGAAAGCACAGCGACTTGCCGGAGCCCGTGGGCATGACCGCCAGCACGTCAGCCCCGGTCATGGCCGCCTCGACTATGGGGATTTGGGGCGGCCGGAGTGCCGGGTGACCGAAATACTGGTGGAGCAGGTCGAGCGGGGAAGAAACGGCGGACATTGGCGGTCTAACGAGTGTGGCAGATCAAGGGCGATTGTGTGAACTGGTGATGCGCGCTCACGCGCGCGGTGACGTCAACGGCGATACGAGCCCGGCCGTATACAAAGGCACAATGACCAAACCGGCTTCGTTGCGGACCTGGCGCTTCTTTGTCGGTGGGCTGGCGGCGCTGACCACTGCACTGGCGTGGCCGTCGATGCCTCCCCTGGGCGCCCAGCAGGCGCCGCCCACGTGCGTCGTGACCGGGCGGGTGCTGAGCGGTGTCACGCCGCTGCCGGGTGTTTCGGTGACTGTGCGCGCCGGCGAACGGCTGGTGGCCGCCACCGCGACGGCCGTTGATGGCTCATACAGATTGTCGGTTCCCCCTGGGGCCGAGTATCGCATCTTGGTGGAGATGACCGCCTTTGCGCGCGGTGAACAGGCGGTGACTGTGGGCGAGCCGCCGTGCCAATCGAAGACGGAGTTTGCGCTGGTGCTCGCGTCGCGAGTGCCGAACGCGGTGGTGGCACCGCCGCCGGCAGCGGCTGCGACACCTGCGGCGGTCGTCGCGGGGGCAGGCCAGCGTTTCGCCACGTTGAATGTGCAGGCCGACCAGCTGGCTGCGGCGGCCTTGCAGGTGGCCGCGCCCGACCGGCAGTCCGAGCAGGCCGCCATGGCCTTGCTGCCTCCGGGATTTTCCACTGAACTCTCGAATGAAGCCGTGGCCATCAACGGACAGATGGCGAGCATCGACCGGGGGATGATGGGCGACCGGCTGGGCGCAATCACCCGGGGTGAATTTGATCCCGCCACCGGCACGTTTGCGCCAGGCGCCGAGCCGGCGCAGGGGCCGGGGGGCAGAGGCGGCCCCGGCGGGGCCGGCGGTCGTGGAGGCCCTGCGGGACGAGGCGGCGCAGGAGATTTCCAGATCGGCGGACGTGGCGGTCGTGGCCAGAGCCTGTTCCAGGCGACGGCCAACTACAGCTACAGCGGATCGGCACTCGACACGGCGCCGTATCAACTGCGATCGGATACGCCTGCGATCACGAACCCCTACAGCCGTCAGAACTTCGGCCTGACACTTGGTGGACCGGTGATTATCCCGGGCGTCTACAACGGCACACGCCGGACGACGTTTACTGTGACCTACGGCGGGAATCGCGGCGCCAACCTTTTTGATCAGTACGCCACCGTGCCCACGTTGGCGCAACGCGCGGGCGATTTTTCTGCGCTGAGCGGTGCGCTCATCGATCCTTCAACCGGCCGACCCTTTGCGGGCAATCAGATTCCGCAAGGACAGCTGAACCAGGCGTCACTCGCGCTGTTGCGTTTCATGCCGGTGCCGAACCTGGATGGCACCAGCCGGAACTTCCACTATGTGACCACGCGCGACTCCTCGGCGAACAACGTCACGCTGCGACTGACGCATAACTTCACTCAGGCGGCGGGGCGTGGCGCTGGCCCTGGCGGCGGTCGCGGCGGTGGAGGTGGAGGCGGTCGAGCAGGAGGCCCTGCGGGGCGTGGCAATCAGGGCCTGTCGATCAATATGACGGCGCAGGTGCAGTATCGCGGCAACAGCAGCGAGCAGGCCAACGTGTTGCCCGAGCTCGGAGGCACCAGCAGCGGTGCGTCTCTCGCGGTGCCCATCACAATCAACATTTCGAAGAACCGCGTCCAGCATGCGATCACGCTGAACTACTCGCGCACCACCTCTTCGACGGCCAACAACTTCGGGTTCGTCGAAGACGTGGCCGGCAATGCCGGCATCGCTGGTGTGTCCACCGATCCGATCAGCTGGGGTGTGCCGTCACTCTCGTTCTCCACATTTTCGAATGTGCGTGACACCACACCGAGCACGCGTCGCGATACGCGTTGGTCTTTGGGATACGGGTGGACGAAGCCATTCCAGCAACACACATTGCGCATGGGAGGCGACTTCCGGCAGGATCTGGCCAAGAGCCAGTCGGATGCCAACCCGCAAGGGGCGTTTACATTTTCCGGTCTGTACTCGAGCGGGTCGGCACAGGTGAAAGGCGGCGGCTACGACTTCGCCGATTTCCTGCTGGGACTGCCGCAGCAGGCGACGGTGAATTACGGTCTCGGTGAGGTGAGCTTGCGCGGCCGCTCGTTCAGTCTCTATGTCCAGGACGACTGGCGGAAGGCCGCCAACCTGACGCTGAATCTCGGATTGCGGTATGAGCTCATCCTGCCGTTTGTCGAGACCAACGGACGCATGGTGAACCTGGACGCCGCGCCGGGATTCACGGCCGTCACGCCGGTGATCTCAGGGCAGTCTGGCGCCTACTCGGGGTCGTACCCTGAGGGACTGATTCGTACCGATGCCAACAACATCGCGCCGCGCGTGGGGTTCGCCTGGCGCGTGGCGCAGGGCACCATCGTCCGTGGCGGGTACGGCATCAGCTACAACGCCGGGTCGTATTCGTCGATGGCGCGGCAGATGGTCAACCAGCCGCCCTTCGCCACCACTAATACGGCGATCGGTGACCTCGCCAATCCGCTCTCGATCACCAATCCGCTCGCCACCGCTACACCCGACCAGGTCACCAACGACTATGGCGTGGACCTGAACTACGTGCTCGGCATGGTGCAGACCTACAACGCCGACATCTCCCGAGACCTGACGCAGGTCTGGAATCTGGGCGCAAGTTATACCCACATCCGTGGCTCGGACCTCGACATCGTGCGCGCGCCCAACCGCGGCCCGAGCGGACTGTTGCTTGCTGATGTGCAGCCGTTTGAATGGCAGAGCGCCGAGGGGTCGTCGAGACTGCACGCCGCTGAGTTCAGGTTGACGCGCCGGCCCGTTCGCGGCATCGGCGGTGGAGTGTCCTACACCCTGGCCCGCTCCAGAGACAACGCCTCGTCGATGGGCGGCGGCGGAACGGTGGTGGCTCAGAACGACAAGGATCTCCAAGCTGAATGGGGTCTGTCGAGTTTTGACCGACGGCATCAACTGAACGCCAACCTCAATGTGGATTTGCCGTTTGGTGTCGGCCGTCGGTACTTCACGAACGGCGGCGTCTGGGGCTCGATCCTCGGCGGCTGGCGGTTCACCACGAACTTCACCCTGCAGTCGGGTACGCCACTCACAGTGAGGGTGACCGGGGCTGCGAGCAGTGTCGCAGGTGGCGCGGGTGGAACGCTCAGGGCGAACTACGACGGGTCAAGCATCCGCATCTCGAATCCGACCATCGACCAGTTCTTCAACACGTCAGCATTTTCGATTCCCGACGCCGGCACGTATGGCAACTCAAGGCGCAACCTGGTCATCGGTCCTGGCAGCCGGCTGCTGAACGCGCAACTCTCACGCGACCTCCGCCTGGGGGGCAACCGCGTGATGAGTCTGACGCTTAATGCCAACAACCTGCTGAATACCGTCAACTACAGCGGCGTGAATGCCAGCATCAACTCGCCGTCGTTCGGGCAGATTACCTCGGTGCGGCCCATGCGCTCGATGACCTTCAACGCGCGCTTCCGGTTCTAAGCAGGCAATGATGATGATGACCAACTGCCGCACCCGCGGCCTTGAGACCCGGGCCGCGCTACGAATACTCATCGTCGCACTCCTCGTGACGTCGTCGATCCGGCCCGCCGCGCAGCAACAGGCGAAGCCACCGGTCTTTCGGGCGAATCTCTCGATCGTGTCGGTGGACGTCATCGTGCGCGACAGGGACGGTAAAGTCGTGCGCGGGTTGACGGCCGCGGACTTCGAGCTGATTGAGGACGGCCGGGCGCAGGACGTGCGCACGTTCGCATTTGAAGAGATCAAAGACGCGCCGTCTGCGGTCGTCTCGGTTGACCTGCTCGCGGGTGTGGCGGAAAAGGCTCTGGCGGCCACGGCGAGCGGCGCCCGGCCGGTTGCGGCGGTCGCTGAAGCCACACCGGCGCCAGGGCCCATGCGTTCTGAGGACCTCGCGGGTCGAAGGATGGTGATCCTGTTGTTCGACACCAGCTCCATGCAGCCCGAAGACGTGCAGCGATCGGTCGACTCGGCACGCAAATACGTCGCGGAACAGATGAGTACGTCGGACCTGGTGGCGGTGGCCACGGTCAGCAGCATCCTGACCGTGTTGACCGACTTCACGGCCGACCGAGACAAGGTGTCGGCGGCGCTCAATCAGCTCTCGTACTCAGACGGTACCGAGACACCACCGCCGAGCGCAGCCACAGCAGCCACGGACGAAGCGGCGGCCGCAGCCACCGAAGAAACGGCCGCGGATGCCGAAGCCGCCGAGCTCGAAATGTTCAACAACGATCTGCGGCTGCGTGCGCTGCGGACGTTGGCAGAATCGCTGACGCTCATCGAACAGAAAAAAGCCATCGTCTACTTCAGTGCCGGGATGCAGCGGAGCGGCCAAGACAACCAGGTGGAGCTGCGGTCGGCCATCAACGCAGCGGTTCGCGCGAATGTCTCCATCTATCCGATCGATACCCGTGGACTGCAGGCGGTGGTACCGGGTGGAGACGCACGACAGGCAAGTGGTCGTGGACAGACGATGTTCAGCGGCCGCGGGATGTCGCGGCAGTTCTCCCAGCTGGCCGCGTCGCAAGACACGCTGGTGTCACTGGCGGCCGATACCGGCGGCCGCGCCTTCACCGATACCAATAATTTCGGCGACGCCTTCGCGCGCGTGCAGCGCGACATGTCGGCGTACTACCTGCTCGGCTACAGCAGTACCAACAAAAACCAGGATGGACGCTTCCGGCGCATCCAGGTGCGCCTGAAAAAGAACGACACGGGCTACCGGCTCGAATCGCGTGCCGGGTACTACGCCGATCGCGATTTCGCGCACACCTCGAAGACCGACCGTGAGGCGCTGCTCGAAGAGCAGTTGTTGGCTGCCGTCTCGGTGACGGATCTGCCCGTGATTGCCAGCGCGATGTACTTTCGTCTCGCGGCCGACAAGTACTACGTGCCCGTGGCCGTATCCGTCCCAGGGTCGGCCGTGCCGGTGACGGCAGGCCTGAAGGAAATCACACTCGATGTGCTCGGCCAGGTGATGGACGAACGCGGCATGCCGGTGGGTCGGTTGCGCCAGACGATGAAGTTGCCGGCGGGCACGGAGAAGACGCTGGCCGGCAAGCAGATCCTGTATCAGTCGGGCATGACGCTGCCGCCCGGCCGTTTTTCCATCAAGGCCGTGGTGCGTGAAAACGCCACTGGCCTGATGGGCACGTTCGAAGCCGCCATCAACGTGCCTGAACTGGCGCGCCAGCCGATGAAGGTCAGTTCGGTGGTCTTGAGCACCCAGGTGCAGGCGAGCACCGCCAAGTCTGACAACCCTCTCATCCGCGACGGCGTTCAGATGATCCCGAACCTGACGCACGTGGTCTCACGCGACCAGAAGATGTTTTTCTACTACGAGGTGTACGAGCCCGGCCTGACCGCCGCGAAACTGCCCGACCTGCGGACGACCATCGCGTTCTACCGCGGGCAGGTCAAAGTCCTCGAGACGCCCGTGGTCGCCAGGACCACCGTAGACGCCGCGAATCGCCAGGCGACGCTGTTTCAGTTTGAGGTGCCCGCCTCGTCGTTTGAGCCCGGCCTGTATACCTGCCAGGTCAACATCATCGATGAGGTGGCAGGCCGATTCGCGTTTCCGCGCGTCGTATTCTTCGTACGATGACCCCCGAGGCCCCCATTCAACCGGCTCAAGCCCGGCGCGAACCGACCGACGGAATCGTGTCAAGGGGCTGGCTGGCGGCCAATTCCACTTTCACCCGCAAGGATGACCGGCCGGTCGGCCGGGCGCTCGCGGCGTCGATGGTGCTGCACGGGGTCGGCCTGGCCGTGGTCCTGTTGTTGATGTCCATGGTGCCCGAGCGCGTATCTGAACCGGCGCCCCTCGAGAAATACGACCTCGTGTTTGTCCAGACCACCGGGCCAGGGGGTGGCGGAGGTGGGGGAGGCAATCGACAGCCAGACCCGCCGCGGACGCTCGAGATGAAGGCCGAGGCCCCGAAGCCGACGGTGGTTGAGCCGGTCAAGGCTGACTTTCCGCCACCGCCGCCGGCCCCGGTCGCTCCCGTGCAGACGGCCGCAGCGGTCCAGTTCAGTGCGGGCGCCATCAATGGCCTGGCGGACGCACCTGCGCTTGGTGCCGACTCCGGGGGCGGAGGCGGCACGGGCGTCGGCACAGGGTCGGGCCCGGGCACAGGACCCGGTGTGGGGCCGGGACTGGGTGGAGGCGTGGGTGATGGCCCGTATGGGCCGGGTAGCGGCGCACAACCGCCAACGCTGCTGCGCGGCGTGGATCCGAAATACACCACAGAGGCGATGCGCGCCAAACTGCAGGGCATCGTGGTGCTCGAAGCGCTGGTTTCAGCCAGCGGCGCGGTCCAGGATGTGCGCGTGACGAAGTCGCTCGACGCCGTGTTTGGCCTTGACCAGGAAGCCATCCGCACCGCGCGACAGTGGCTGTTCCGCCCCGCCAGGTTCCAGGGCAAGCCGGTCGCCTATCTGGTGGAAATCCAGATGACGTTCAACCTCAGATAGCCCGCGCCAACCGCACGGCCGCCCAGATGTGCTCGGTCGCAGTTGACCTGTACTCGCGTCTCGCGATATAGATAAATAGGACCTGTTTGTCCTATTTATCGGAGGGACACGTGAACGTCACCTCGTGGGTCGTCGAACAGCCCGGCAGTCCAATGGTCTGGCGATCGCGCGAGGAGCAGCCGGCTCCAGGCGAAGTGCTGATCCAGACAGCCGCCTGCGGCGTCTGCCACACCGACCTCGGCTTCTTCTATGACGGTGTCCCAACCAAACATCCGTTTCCCCTCACGCTCGGACACGAAATCAGCGGCCGCGTCGTCGAGGCCGGCGCCGGCGCTGAACACTGGCTCGGCGCAGCGGTCGTCGTGCCGGCGGTGTTGCCCTGCGGAGAATGCGGCGCGTGTCGTGCGGGGCGCGGACAGATTTGTCCCGCGCAGATCTTCCCGGGCAATGACGTGCATGGCGGTTTCGCCACACACGTGCGCGTGCCGGCGCGCGGGCTCTGCCGTGTCCCCGACCTCTCGAGCCCCGAACTGAATCCGGGCGGCCTCGACCTGACGGCGCTGTCCGTGATTGCCGATGCGGTGTCGACGCCATATCAAGCCGCGGTGCGTGCCGACGTGCAGCCAGGAGACATGGCGGTGTGGGTCGGCGTTGGCGGCGTCGGCGGTTTCGGCGTTCAGATTTGCGCGGCGCTTGGCGCCACTGTCGTGGCCATTGATGTCAACGACGATCGGCTCACCGAGCTCTCGGCGTACGGCGCGGCGGTTGGCTTCAACTCCACGCGGACCGAGGCCAAAGTCATTCGGAAGGCGATTCGGGCCCTCTGTGAAGAACGCGGCGTCCCGTCGTGGCGCGTGCGCATCTTCGAGGCATCAGGGAACCCGGCCGGGCAGTCGCTGGCCTTCGGCCTCCTCGGCCACGGCGCCACCCTCAGCGTGGTGGGTTACACAGCGAAGACCGTCGAGATCCGTCTCTCAAATCTGATGGCGTTTGACGCCGTGGCGATGGGGAACTGGGGCTGTCTCCCCGAGCACTATCCGGCCGTGGTCGCGCTGGCGCTCACCGGCCGCGTGGCGCTGGAGCCCTTCATCACCCGGCGCCCGATGTCCGAGATCAACGAGGTGTTCGACGAGTTGCATCACGGCAGGACGCGCGGCCGCATCGTGCTCATTCCGGAGGCTCATGTATGACGTTCAAGGACCACGACCTCATTCCACCGGCGGTATGGCCGGGTCTTCGTTATGAGGAAACCGCGCTCACCACGCCGGCCGGCGAGCCGGTGCCTGGCCTCCATGTGGTGCGCATCACGCTCGACAATCCCTCGCAGCTCAACTCGTACACGACCGAGATGGTCAAGGGCGTCATTCTCGGCATGCGCCGGGCATCCAACGACCGTGCGGCCGTCGCAGTGGTGTTCACCGGGTCGGGCACCAGGGCCTTCTGCACCGGCGGCAACACCGCCGAGTATGCCGAGTACTACGCCGGACGGCCCGAGGAATACCGCCAGTACATGCGGCTGTTCAACGACATGGTCAGCGCCATCCTCATGTGCGACAAGCCGGTGATTTGCCGCGTCAACGGCATGCGCATCGCCGGCGGCCAGGAGATTGGCATGGCGTGCGATTTTACAGTGGCGCAGGACCTGGCGGTGTTTGGTCAGGCCGGCCCGCGCCATGGCTCGGCGCCCGACGGCGGCAGCACGGATTTTCTGCCCCTGTTCGTCGGCGCAGAGGCGGCGATGGAGAGTTGCACGCTCTGCGAGCACTGGAGCGCCTACAAGGCCGTGCGCTTCGGCCTCATCACCAAAGTTGCGCCGGCGCTTGTCGTCAACGGCGCGTTTGTGCCGAACCCACTGGTCGTCACCGACCGCTGGCTCGACGACGGACAGATTGTGTACGGCGACATGAAGACGGGCACTGAGCGGGAATCGGGAAAGGACGTGCTGGCCCGCGGCACGATCGACCTGGCCCGACTCGACCGCGAGGTCGATCACCTGATCTTCAAGCTGGCGAACACCATGCCCGGGTGCCTCTCGAAGACGATCGAGAGTGTGCGCAAACACAAGCTCGAACACTGGGATCGCAACAAGGAAAGCAATCGCGCGTGGCTCGCGCTCAACATGATGACAGAAGGGCGCGCCGGGTTCCGGGCCTTCAACGAAGGCAGCAAGGCATGCCGCGAAGCCGACTTCCTCATGCTGCGGCGTAAGCTGGCCGAGGGCGAAGCCTGGGGTGACTCGCTGACCGACGCCATCCTGGCTCAGGCGCTCGCGCGATGAAGGGCACACGCATTCGGTCGCTCTCCCGTCGCGATCTGGCGGACGTCATCCGGATCGACGCGATCCACACAGGCGCCGAACAGCGGCCGTACTGGACGCGGCTGTTCGGCGAGTTCCTCGGCCGCTCACCCGGGCGCACGCGCGTGGCGTTGGCCGCCGAGGTGGACGGCAAGATCGTGGGGTTCATCCTTGCCGATGAGCGCGCCTTCGAGTTCGGGTCCGAGCCGTGCGGCTGGATTCTCGAAGTCGGGGTGGAACCCGCGCACGCCCGCCACGGCCTGGCCTCGGCGTTGCTCACCGAGGCCGTGCAGCGCCTGCGCGCGGCCGGTGTGACGACCGTTCGCACGATGGTGCGGCGCAACAACGTGCCGGTCCTGACGTTCTTCCGGACCAACGGGTTCGCCGGCGGTCCCTACGTGCAACTCGAACTCATGGATGAAGGGGACGCCAATGCCTGAGCTGGTGACGGTGACACCACTGGACGACGGCGCCATCTGGCGCGTCACGTTCGGCGGCTCCAAGGGCAACATCCTGGACCGCACGTTGATGGCCGCGCTCAGGGGTGTGTTCCGCGACGCCCGCGAGTCCTCGCCGCTCAAGGCCATCTGCCTTGAAGGCGCAGGCCGCCATTTTTCCTTCGGCGCCTCCGTGCAGGAACACCTGCCCGATCAAGTGGCCGGCATGCTGGCCGAGATTCGTTTCCTGGTCACCGACCTGCTCGACTGCCAGGTCGTGGTGATGGCGGCGGTGCGCGGCCAATGTCTTGGCGGGGGCCTCGAACTGGCCAGTGTGTGCCATCGCATCTTCGCCAGCCACGACGCGATGCTGGGGCAGCCCGAGATTGCGCTGGGTGTCTTCGCGCCGATTGCCTCCGTGGTGCTGCCGGAGCGCATCGGCCGCGCGAATGCCGAAGACCTGTGCCTCACGGGACGTGCGATCACCGCCGCCGAAGCCCGCGCGATGGGACTGGTCGACGAACTGACGACCGACGATCCCGCGGACGTGGCGCTGGCCTGGGCGCGCACGCATTTCTCACAGCGCTCCGCGAAGAGCCTCCGGGTGGCAGTCAAAGCGGTTCGTGGGAGCTTTTCGCAGCGGCTGCGTTTGGAGCTGCCAACTCTTGAAGCGCTCTATCTGAAAGAGCTGATGGTGACCGACGACGCGGCCGAGGGCCTGCGGGCGTTCCTGGATAGACGACCACCTGTCTGGAGGCACTCATGACGCCTGCGACCGCGCCGGCCCTGACAGCACTTGCCAGTCGCGCCGAGTCGCTCTATCGCGACTACAGACTTGGCGCTGTCCGTGAGTGGAAGGCGCGCACGGGCGGCCTCGCGATCGGTTTCCTGCCGATCTACATCCCCAGCGAGCTGCTGCATGCGCAGGGTGTATTGCCGGTGGGCCTGATGGGCGCGCGCGACGACCTCGAGATCATCAAAGGCGACGCGTATTACCAGTCGTACATCTGCCACATCCCCCGCAGCACCATTGAGCTGGGCCTCAACGGCAGCATCGATTGCCTGGACGGCGTCATCTTCCCGGCCATCTGCGATGTCATCCGCAACCTGTCCGGCATCTGGCAGACGTTGTTCCCAGACAAACTCGTCCGGTACCTGGACGTGCCGCAGAATTTTTCGCCAGCCATCGGCGGCCGCTTCTATCGCGGCGAACTCGAGACGCTTTCGGCCGATCTGACCGCACGCGGAGCCCGGCCGTATGACCCCGTCGCGCTTGCCGCATCGATCGGCCTCTACAACCACCTTCGTCGCCTGGTGCGGGATCTCTACGCGCTTCGCCAGCGGGAACCGTGGAAGGTGCCCACCTCCGAGCTCTACGTGATGTTGCGGGCCACGATGGTCCTGCCGGTGGAGGAGGCGATTGAACTGCTCGGTCACTACCGCGCCGCCGTCGAGGCCGCTGACGACCGGAAGCCGCTGGACCAGGCTCGGGTGTTGCTGACCGGGTCCTTCTGCGAGCAACCGCCGATCGGCCTCATTCGCACGCTGGAGCGCGCCGGCTGCTACATCGTTGACGACGACTTTGTGCAGATTCATCGGTGGATCAAGTCGGACATTCCCGTGGATGGCGATCCACTCCAGAACCTGGTGCAGGCGTTCCTGTCCGATTCCATCGCCAGCCCCACCCGTTACATCGATCAGGGCGTGAAGGGCGCCGAACTGGTGGCGCGCGTGAAGGAGAGCGGCGCGGAAGGCGTGATGTTCTGCGCCCCGAGCTTCTGCGATCCGGCGCTGCTCGACCAGCCGATGACCGTGCGGGCCGTGGAGCAGACAAAGGTGCCGTGGACCGCGTTCAGATACTCGGAAAACACCGGGCAGTTCCAGGTCATCCGGGAACAGGCCGGGACGTTCGCCGACTCGATCAAACTCTGGAGCGAAGCATGAGCAAAGACCTGAGCCAGGTGCGGCAGAAGGAAATGATCGCGAAGCATTTCGATCGCCTCGCGGCAGCGCCCGACACCGGTGACAAAACCGTCTACACGTTTGTGCCGGGCAACCTCACGGAGTTGCTGCTCAGCTTCGATCTGTTGCCGGTGCTGCCGGAGATCAACTCCCTCCAGTCCGCCATGCGTGGCAAGACGGCCGAGTACATCGCGCTTGCCGAAAAGCTCGGGCACTCCGAAGACGTGTGCACCTACGTCAAGAGCGACATCGGCATGATGAAGTCCGGTAATATCGGGCCCACCGGCCAGCGGTTACCTGAACCCGACGTGTTGCTGCTGTCGTACACCGGCTGCTTCACGTTCCTGAAGTGGTTCGAGCTGCTGCGCGAGGAATACCACTGTCCCGTGGCGATGCTGCATGTGCCGTATCAGCCCGACGGCAAGATCACGCCCTCGATGCGCGACTACGTGGTCAAGCAGTTGAAGGACGAGGTCATTCCCACGCTCGAGAAGATCTCCGGGCGCGCGTACGACGAAGACAAGCTGAAGGCGCACCTGACACTGGCGGCGCAGGCCGAAGACGATCTGGTCTGGGTGCTGCAGTCGGCCAAACACCGGCCGTCGCCCATCGACGCGTACTTCGGCGCCGTGTATTACGTCGGCCCCATCTTCAGCGCGTTCCGGGGCACGCAGGCGGCAGTGGACTACTACCGCGAATTGCGGGAAGAGATCGAAGAGCGGATTCGCGAAGGCAAAGGCCCCGTGACGCCTGACGGCGAGATGGAACGCGAGCGGTTCCGCGTGGTGGTCGAGGGCCCGCCGAACTGGACCAGTTTCCGCCAGTTCTGGAAGATGTTCGCAGACGAGGGCGCGGTGGCCGTGGCGTCCACCTACACGAAGGTTGGCGGTGTCTATGACCAGGGCTTCCGCCATGATCCGTCGCGGCCGCTCGAGACGCTGGCCGAGTACTGCCTCGGCTGCTACACGAACCTGGGCTTGCCGACACGCATCAACCTGCTGGCGCAGTACGTGAAGGAGTACGAGGCCGACGGGTTCCTGATCAATTCCGTCAAGAGCTGCAATTCCTTCAGCGCAGGGCAACTGCACATCATGCGCGAGGTGGAGCGCATCTCGGGCCGGCCAGGCGGCTTCATCGAGAGCGATCTGGTGGATCCCCGCTACTTCTCGGCGGCCAACATCAAGAACCGCCTGGAGTCGTACTTCCAGATGCTCGAACAGAAGAGGATGGGAGGCGCGGCATGAAATACACCGTCGGCGTCGATCTCGGCTCGACCACCACCAAAGCCGTCGTCCTCAGCGAAGACGCCGTGGTGCTGGGCCGCGGCATCACGAACAGCCGAAGCAACTATGAAGTGGCGTGCCAGGTGGCGATGAGTGAAGCGCTCATCAACACACGGTTCTCGCTGCTGCGCGGTGAGTTGAAGAGCGAAGGGCTTGCAGAGATCGAGCTCGATCGGTGGGTGCGCGACCTGGAGCGGCTGTTCCGCGCGGAGCAGTACCGGTCGCAGTTGTCAGTGCTCACGCGCGAGCTCGATCGGTTCGCAGGGCGGATGCTGATCGGCGGCACGGCGCTGCGCGACTCAGTGGCCCGCATCACCAGGTTGATGGCGGACGAAATTCCGGAGCTCTACGCCGAAGGCACCCGTCGCAAGAGCGACTTCTTCCGCGATCTGGCCGGCGGTCGCTACATGAGGCTGGCCGAACCCGAAGCGCGCGAACGCGGCATCGGGTACGACCAGATCGTCGGGCTGTTCGACAAGTCGATTCTCGATGTCGAGAACTCCGCCGAGGCGGCGGGCCGGTTCGAGGACCACATGGCGGCGGCTGTCGCGGCCGCGGGCGCGGCCGACGGCGCGTTGGGCCAGGCCGTGTCGCGCATCGCCTCACTGGAGCTTGAACAGACTGGCTCGGTCGGCACGGGATACGGCCGACAGCGGTTGCCGTTCCCGGAAGGGCAGATCAAGTCCGAGATTCTCTGTCACGGTCTTGGCGCGCACGCGATGTTCCCGAAGACGCGCACCGTGCTCGACATCGGCGGCCAGGACACCAAGGCCATCCAGATCGACGACCAGGGCATCGTCACATCCTTCCAGATGAATGACCGATGCGCGGCCGGGTGCGGCCGCTATCTGGGGTATATCGCCGACGAGATGAACCTTGGGCTGCACGAACTGGGACCGCTGGCGTGCAAGTCCAGCGCGCCGGTGCGAATCAACTCCACGTGCACCGTGTTTGCCGGGGCCGAGTTGCGCGAGCGGCTCTCGCTCGGCGAGAAACGTGAAGACATCCTGGCAGGGTTACATCGCGCAATCATTCTGCGGGCGATGTCGCTCATCGCGCGATCGGGGGGCATCAGCAACGAGTTCACGTTCACGGGCGGTGTGGCGAAGAACCCGGCCGCGGTGGGTGCGTTGCGCGGGCTGCTGGCGGAGAACTACGGCGACCTGGACATCAATATCTCTGACGACTCGATCTACACCGGCGCGCTCGGTGCGGCACTGTTCGCGTTGCGTGACGCCGGGCGGCAGGGTCGCGGGCCGGTCGTCCACTGAAGGATTCACGCTATGTCGAACAGGATGATCACTGCAGGCGTCGATGTCGGGTCCGCCGTCATCAAGATGGCGATTCTGGAGACGGACGGAGACGGCGGCGAACGCCTGATGGCCGTTCGCGCTGAACGCATTCGCCGGCGCGACACCCACGCGGTGGCCGACGATCTGTTCACGGACGTGTTGAAAGAGAACCGTCTCGAGCGTTCCGAGTTGGGTTACGTGGCCACCACCGGTGAAGGCGAGACCATCCCCTTTCGCACCGGACACTTTTACGGCATGACCACGCACGCGCGCGGGGGGCTGTTCCTCGATCCGGCAGCGAGGGCCATCATCGACATGGGCGCGCTTCACACGCGAGCCGTCGCTATGGACGAACGAAGCAAAGTGTCGGGGTACCGCATGACCAGCCAGTGCGCGTCGGGCTCCGGGCAGTTTCTGGAGAACATCGCGCGTTACCTCGGCGTCTCGCTCGAGGAGGTGGGCACACTCTCGTTGCAGGCGGACAACCCGGAGGTCTGTTCCTCGATTTGCGCCGTCCTCGCTGAGACTGACGTCATCAACATGGTGTCGCGCGGTATCACGCTGCCGAACATCCTCAAGGGCATTCACACGTCGATGGCCGGCCGTGCGGTGCGGCTGCTGGTCTCGCTCGGCAAGCCGTCGGTGGTCATGATCACGGGCGGTCTGGCGAACGACGCCGGCCTGGTGGCCGCGCTGCGGGAAGCCGCCGTGGCGCAGAAGATGGGTGTGGAGATTCACCAGCATGAACACTCAATGATTGCCGGCGCGATCGGCGCGGCGTTGTGGGGTGCGTTCCGCGCGAGGAAGTTGCAGCGGTTGCAGGAGCGGGTGGCTTCGTGACGTTGGACGCGCTGCTGGACCTGAAGGGCCGGGTCGCCGCGGTGGTTGGCGGCGCAGGCGCAATCGGCGCGGCCATCTGCGCCCGCCTGCTCGACTGTGGCGCCTCGGTCTACTGCATCGATCAGGCGGGTCGGCCAGTGCCGACCGGCGCCACGTTGGTCGCCGCCGACGTCGCGAAGGGTGATGCCGTCACCGCAGCGGTCTCGACGATCGATCACGCGGCCGGCCGACTCGACATCGTCATTCACGCCGCAGGCATCACCCGCGACGGCCGGGTGTGGAAGACGACCGCCGAGGACTGGGATCTGGTGCTGGCCACCAATCTCACGTCGGCCTTCCATCTGCTGCATGCGGCCGTGCCCGTGATGCGGCGGACGGGTGGCGGCTCGGTGGTGCTGATCTCGTCGATCAACGGCGAACGAGGTAAGGTGGGCCTGTCGGCGTATTCGGCCAGCAAGGCGGGGCTGAACGGATTGGCGCGCACGGCGGCGCGTGAACTGGGTGTCTTCGGGATTCGCGTGAATGCCATCGCCCCTGGCTGGATCGAGACGCCGATGACCGCGGGTCTTCCGGACGACGTGCGGCAACGCGCGCGTGACGAGTCCGTGTTGGGTCGCCTCGGCGAGCCGGATGATGTGGCGCGGGCCACGGTGTTTCTTGCCAGTGAGTGGGGCCGGCACATCACCGGGCAGGTGCTGCGTGTGGATGGCGGCCAGTTGATTGGGTGAACGACGGAGTAGATGTATGGAAGACGATAATCCCGCAGGCCTGCTGGGACTCGGGATCACGACGCTGCAGACCGAGGTCCAGTGGGGCAACCCGGACCTGGTGACCTTCTTCCAGCACGAAGGTTTCACGCTGGCGCCGCGGTTGTGCCTGGACCTGGACCTCGCTCGTACGCGAACCTGATGCTCCCATGAACGTCACCAAGTCCACGCGATACGCTTTGTACGCGGCTGCGGAGATGGCAGTGGCCGGCGACGCGCCGACCACCGTCTCGGCCGTGGCGGCTCGGTACCGCATTCCGGAAGGGGCGCTGGCCAAGGTGTTTCAGCAAATGGTGCGCGCCGGGTTGGCCACCGGCACACGCGGCATCGGCGGCGGCTATCGCCTGGCCCGGCCGGCGTCCAAAATCACCGTCCTCGATGTGATGCACGTCTTCGAGCGGCGTCGCGCGGTGGGCGGCTGCGCGCTGCACAGTCGTCCCGGGGAGTTATGCCCGACCGCGTCTGCGTGCAGCGTCCAGTGGCTGTTCAATGAGGTGGACGAACTCGTGCAGTCCACGTACGAGTCGGTCACGCTCAAGACGCTGGTGCGGCGTCGCGCGCACGGTGGAATCAGATCGGCTCTTGTTCGAGCCTGAGAACGAACGACTCAAGGGCCGCCTACTGGGCACGGGACATCCAGGAGTTGTTTCGCCTTGCAGCTTCTCGCGGCTCGTCCGCTAAAAGAAATCATGCATTCTTTAAGTCGTCAATGCTGCGCCGATCGGCGCGCGAGGACGACGTACACCACCATCGTCGTGACCAGGCTCGGCAGCGTGCCGCCGATCGAGCCGCTGAGCTGGAAGGCGACAGCGCCCGCGATCCACGCCGCCAGGCCCGGCCATGACCACCCTGCGCGCAGCGAGGTGGGCACGTACAAATCCGGGACGTGTGTCGGCGTTCGCCGCACCACGAAATGCGCGAGCAGCAGTCCCCCGATGGGCACGAGCAACGACCCCAGCACCAGCGTGAATGACGCGAAACGTTCGAGCCAACCGAGCGAGAAGAGTCCGAGCGCGGCGCCCATGCCGCCAATGAGCCAGACACCCGCCGACCCGCTCAGCGATGGACGCAGGCTCTTAAGCGCCAACGCCGACATGTAGATATTCACGAAGTTGGTGGTCAGGGCCGCCAGCACCACCAGCATCGCGCCCCAGGCGCCGAGGTTGAGCGCGGTCACCATGGCGCCGGGGTCCGACGAGCCGGCCACCGCTGAGGCGACGAAGCCCAGCGGCATGAACCAGAGCGCAGTGAGCGCGAGCCCCAGGAACACCGCCCAGCCTGCAGCGCGCGGAGAGCGCACGAAGCGCGGGTAGTCGGCAAACATCAAGAGCCAGGACGCTTGATAGCCGATCACGATGTCGAGGCCGCGCGCGATATCGCCTGCGGGAACCGACGCAGTGGGCCACGCGGGCGTGGGAGCCCGCAACACGGCTGCGGTGAAGACGACGCCCGAGAGCAGCAGCAGCGGGACGGCCACGCGATCGACGACCGCGGCCGCACGCGGCCCGCCCAGGACGATGAGCGTGGCGACCAGGCCCAGGCCGACGCTCCACGCGCCGGTGGTGCCAAAGCCGAGGACCTGAGTGGTGATGGACGCGGCGATCACGTTGTTCAGCGCAATCCACGCGAAGTTCGTCACAAACAGCAACAGCGCGAGTGCCTGGGCACCCGAAGCGCCGAGGGCCGCGCGTGTCGCCACGATCGAGGGGACTCGGAGGCGCGAGCCCACCGGCGCCAGCACGGCGGTGAGCAGGGCCCCACCGACGGCGCCGATGGCCATCACGCTGAACGCCGCCCGTGCAGTGAATGAGGCCGGCAGGCTTGCGCCGACCTGGAGCGTGGTGGCCACGATGTTGGCGCCGACAAAGATGAGGAACAGGTCCAGTGGGGAACTGGTCTGATCATCGGGACCGACAGGGGCGAGATCAACAGGGCGCATGATCAGCGCGCCGCGCGGAACAAGGGGTCGGCCGATGCCAGCAGCACCCATCGCAGACGCTCGGGGTAGTCTGCGGGGAGACTGTCCAGGTACGCGCGCACGTCGGCGGCAGCCTCTGGAGAGCGATGGCCGCCGAGCGTGGCGTCGGCCCACCGCTTCGGGAAGAAAATGTCGCCCGTGTCGCGAATGTCGCGCACCATCTGCAGCGCCGGCACCACGAGGTGGCGCGACTGTTCGGCGCGCAGCGGATGATGCAGGTAGCTCATCGCGTCCAGCACCCATGCCTCGCGACGCCGGTTGGCAACGTTCTTGAACCGTTCGAACAGTGCCTCTCGCGTGGCGGCGCTCTGGGCCACAGCCGGCCGGACGAACACGAAGCGCGCCTGGCGATCGGGATTGGTGATCCGCGCCGCCTGCCCATCAAGCATGCCTTCGGGATCAGCGGCGCCGCGCAGGGCGAGGTCGAGCGCCAGATCCGTTTCGTCGTTTTCCGACAAAGGAAGCCCAGGGATCGGCTCTTCGCGATTCCAGACGCGCCGGAGCCACGTTATCGTCTCCGGTGTTGTGGCGGTGCTCCGCACCGCGTTGAACCATGCGCTCTTCAGGCTGATGGTGCCGGCGCGATTGAGGCCGTCGCGCAGCAAGGCCTCAAGGACGGGGGCCA
Source organism: Vicinamibacterales bacterium (assembly GCA_046594875.1). Lineage (GTDB taxonomy): Bacteria > Acidobacteriota > Vicinamibacteria > Vicinamibacterales > SCN-69-37 > SYFT01. The sequence continues at coordinate 5,319 of JBKJQX010000246.1, read as the reverse complement.
GGGCCGTGCGTTCGTCGGCAGACGAGAACCGCCAGAACAGTGACAGGAGGTATCCCATCTGCCGGGCCACATTCAGTTCATCCCGCTCCACTGGCAGCGCGATCATCAGGGCGTCGCGTACGCGAGCGGCGGGGATGCGCCCTTCAAGCATGGACTCCCACAGCGTTACGAGCGCGGCTCCGCGGGTCAGCGGGTCCACGATCACGGAGAGGTCGGCCGCCAACGCGTCCAGCATCGCAGAGGGCAGCACGAAGTCGCCGTAGCCGAGGCCGCCTCCGGTGGGCAGCACCCAGCGAACGTCTGTGGGCGCCCCGCCTGCCTCGCCTGGGAACGGCGCCTGTGAAAACGACGCGCGTCCCGCGTCACCGAGTGCGACATCGACGTTCATGGCGTGTGCGCCATGCCCCAACACGACGCGCAGTGTCTGCGGCCACACCAGTCCGCGCTTCGCGTCCAGCGCATCGCCAACCTCGAGTGCCACGGTGATTCCACCGGCCGTGTCCGGCTTCACTTCCATCGTCACCTGCGGCCGTCCGCGTTCTTCCACCCACGCGCGGCTCCACGCCACAAGATCAGCCGGTGTGCGCGCGTCGAGCACGCGAATCAAGTCGGGCCATGTGGCGTTGGCCATGGCGTGTGCCTTGAGATACTCGCGTAGCCCGTCACGGAACGCGTCGGCGCCCAGCAACAGTTCGAGCTGGCGCATGACGATGGGCGCTTTCTGGTAGATGATGGCGCCGTAGAGCGACCCGGCCTCGTTCAGATTGCCAAGCGACTGGCGGATGGGGTTGGCCCCGGCCGTGCGGTCCACTTCGTACGCTGCAGGGTAGTGCGAATAGAGGAAGCGCAGGTCATGGTTCACCTCCGGGAAGGAGGGGTTCACGATCTTCGCCGCCATGAAGTTGGCGAAGACCTCCTTCATCCAGACGTCGTTGAACCACTGCATGGTCACCAGGTCGCCGAACCACATGTGCGCGGTTTCATGGGCGATGAGGCTCGCGCGGCCGAGTCGCTGGTTCTGCGTGGCCGTCTCATCCAGAAACATTGAAGACGCGTTGTAGAACACGGCGCCCGCGTGTTCCATCCCGCCGAACTGAAACGACGGAATGGCGACGAAGTCGAACTTTCCGAAGGAGTAGGGGATCGCCGTGTAGTCTTCCAGCCACCGCAACGCCGTGTGATGCAGGTCAAAAATCGCGTCGCGGTTGCGGGCCACTTTGGCGGCGTCGGTTTCGCGATGCAGCATCCGGAACTGGCGGCCATCGCGCTCGCCTGTCTCGACCGAGAACTTGCCGGCGGCGAACGCGAACAGGTAGGTGGGAAGCGGTTCGGTTTTCGCGAAGATCAGCTTCGTCCGGTTGTTGAGCCGGATCTCCCCGGTGGTGGCGCCGTTGGCGACCGCAGTCCAGGCGTCGGGAATCTCGAGTGATAAGACCCAGCGCGCTTTGAGGTTGGGCTGGTCGAACACGGGCATCGCCAGTGACGCCCGGGCCGGCACGAAGAGTGTGTAGAGAAATTCGTCCTGGCGATTGAGGGCCTCGTCGCCCGCGATAAAGGTGAGCGTGACCTCATTGGGCTGGCCGGCAAGGAGCAGGTGCGCCGGGACAATCAAGTGCCCGTTGCGCGACGTCACCTCTGTGGTGGTCTGGCCGTTGACGGTTGCTCCCAGAAACTTATCGGCGGGTTGAGCGAAGTCGAAGACGAGTGGCGCCGCGACCTTGTTGAGAGTGAATCGGGCGGAGATCGATCCGGTGATCCGCTCACTGCGTGTGGCGGGAATATCGAACGAGGCCTCGTACGTCAGGTCGCGAATGCGGGACGCCCGCTCGTCGGCCAGGGCCTGGGGAATGCCCACCTCGGCGGACGAGGTTCGCCGGCCCGCCCAGGCGAAATACGCGATACAGCCCACCGCCAAAGCGGCCACTACGGCGATCAGGAGTCGGGCCACGGCCAAGATTCTACTGCCTCACCCCCATCTGATGGCATTCTAGAGACATGAAGAAGACCACAAAGACCGATGACGAGTGGCGCGCCGAACTGGCGCCTGAACAGTTTGAAGTGCTCCGGTGCCACGGCACCGAACGGGCCGGGTCCAGTCCGCTCAATGTGGAGAAGCGCAACGGCATGTTTTATTGCGCCGGGTGTGGGCATCCGCTGTTTTCGTCAGAGACCAAGTACGAAAGCGGTTCGGGGTGGCCGAGTTTCTACGCCGCCCTCGATCAGGGCGTGGTCACCACCCAGGACCGGAGCCACGGCATGGTCAGAACCGAGGTCACCTGCGCCAATTGCGGCGGGCACCTGGGCCATGTGTTTCCCGACGGCCCGCGCCCGACCGGCGAGCGGTATTGCATGAACGGGTTGGCGCTCAAGTTTGAACCGAAGGAGCAGGCGTGATTCACACAGTGCTAAGGACTCCCATCAACGGGAGTGTTCCGTCTGGGTTCGAAGAGGCGATCTTTGGCCTGGGGTGTTTCTGGGGCGCCGAGCGGAAGTTCTGGACGACGCCCGGTGTGCACACGACGTCGGTGGGGTATGCGGGTGGGACCCGCGTGTGCCCGACGTACCAGCAGGTGTGTTCCGGGGCCACCGGCCATGCCGAGGTCGTCCGCGTGGTGTTCGACCCCGCAGTGGTCACTTACGACGCGTTACTTCGCGTGTTCTGGGAGAACCACGACCCCACACAGGGCAACCGGCAGGGCAACGACGTGGGCACCCAATATCGGTCGGTGATTTTCACGACCTCCCCCGAGCAGCGCACGGCGGCGGGCGCGTCGAAGCAGGCGTACGCCGACCGCCTGGGGCAGCACGGGTTTGGCGCGATTACGACCGAGATTGCCGACGCGCCGCCGTATTACCTGGCGGAGGAGTATCACCAGCAGTACCTGGACAAAAACCCGAATGGCTACTGCGGCATCGGCGGCACCGGCGTAACCTGCGCGTAGAACCCGCAGTCCTACCGGATCATGCCCTTGCGCACGGCGTAGAGCACGATTTCGGCCGTGTTGTGCAGGTTGAGTTTCTGCATCAGGTTCGCGCGATGTGTCTCGACCGTGGATAGGCCCAGATCCAGCAGCGCCGCCACTTCCTTGTTCGATCGGCCCTCGGCCAGGAGCTGCAGCACTTCGCGCTCACGCGCGGTCAGCAGTTGGAACGAATCGCTCAAATTCCTGGCACGCAGGTGGTGGACGTAGTCCTCCACCAGCACGGCCGCGACAGCCGCGCTGAAGAAGGGCTTGCCGGCCATGACCGTCCTGATCGCCGGGAGCAGTTCTTCGTCGGTGGCATCTTTCAGCAGGTAGGCCTGCGCGCCGGCCGCCAGTGCGCGAAGGATGTACGACTCGTCGGCGTGCATGCTCAGGATCACGATTCGGGGACGCCGGTCGGACTTTTGCAACCGGGCGGCCACGTCGATGCCATTCAGCAGCGGCATCGCGATGTCGAGCACCACCACATCAGGCTGGTGCTCCGCGCACAAACGCAGGGCTTCGAGGCCGTCGCCGGCCTCGGCCACGACCACCACCCCTGGCTCAGTTTCCAGCAGGCTGCGCAGACCCCGGCGGACGACCGCGTGGTCGTCAGCCAGCACGACGCGCATCGTGCACCTCCGACGACACTTTCGGGGCCGGCAGCCAGAATCGCAGCGTGGTGCCGGCGCCAAAGACCGTGTCGATCGTAAGGGTGCCCGACAGTTCCTTGACTCGCTCTTCCATGCCGCGCAGCCCCATCCCGCGTGCCCGCCGATCGGAGGCAATGCCGACGCCGTTGTCCTTCACGGTGACCGTCAGCCCTGTGGCATCCGAGCCCACAACGACGTCCACCCGCGACGCCCCCGAGTGCCGGGCGCAATTGGTCAGGGCTTCCTGCACCGATCGGTAGATGCACGTGCGGTACGGGTCAGGCAGCGCATCAAAGTTGCCGGTGGCACTCAATGAAGCCGACACCGTTGACCGTCGCGAGAATTCGCGCACATGCCATTCGAGCGCCGGGCGCAGACCGAAGTCGTCGAGCATCGATGGCCGCAGGCCGAGCGCCAGGTCGCGTACCGTACGCATCACGTCGTCCACCAGCGCCCGGCCTTCGGCGAGGGCTTGCGCCACACGTTCGTTGCCCGGCGTGCCCAGCCGCTCGATGCGGCCCAGTTCCATGCGGAGCCCCGTCAGCATCTGGCCGACGTGGTCGTGCAGTTCGCGCGAAAGGTGCTTGCGCTCCTCCTCCTGCGTCGCCACGATCTGCTGCGAGAGCGCGCGCATCCGCCCTTCGGCGGCCTCGGTGACCACGCGTTGTTCCTTTGCACGGCGCTCAAGTACACGCAGTTGACCGACGGCCACGATCGTCACCAGGCCGCCCAGCAGCAGGCTTTCCCACAACAGCATCCTCATGTCGGCGCGGTAGGCCGTGTACTGGCGGGTGACTTCCTCGCGTTCAGAATTCAGGTTGGCGTTGTTGAGTCGCTCAATCTCGAGGGCCAGGTCCATTGCGGCCTCGCGTCGGGGCAGCACCTCGCGGCGGAGGAACGCCGCGCTTTGGGTCAGCTTCTCAGTGGCCGACCAGAAGAACAGCGGCTCAAACGTCTCCCAATATCCATCGAGGTTCGCCTGAAGAAAGGCCGCGCGGTCTACCTCTTCTGTGCCCGCCGCCAGCAGCGCGCGCAAATCGGCCAGCGCGGAGTTGTTCGAACTACGGAATTGCGCCAGTTGTTCCCGGTAATCAGGATCGTGGGCCTTTTCCGCATCGAGCAGGTAGTCGCGCACAAAGATGCCCGACAGATGGACGTCTGACCGGAGGCGGCGCAGGGTGGCATCCACATCGCGGTGGTGCGCGTTGAGCACATCAAGGCGGCGGTAGATTTCGTCGGACTTCCGCGCGCCCGACACCCCAAAGACGGCGATCAGTGCGAGCAGCCCCACCAGCCCGAGGGCCGCCACCGGCCAGGTCCTGAACCGCATATGGGACACAGGGTATCCCCTCTCTGGGGGAGCCGGCGTCCTGTATTGGGGGGATGGTCACCGGGCCGATCTTCCGGGTAGTGTCTCGGGCCAAGGGGGCCACATGGACAATTCCTGGGCGGAAATCTGGTCAGTGGGGAGCGGTCGGTCACGTATGTACTGCGGGATTGCCGAGACGTTTGGTGAATTTGCCGTAGATGTGTTCACCGGCGACACCTGTGTGTCCAGCCAGGTCTTTGCCACCAGGGCCCAAGCGGCCACGGCCGCCCACGCCCTGAAGCGGCAGTACCAGCTCCCGTCCGCGCTCACGTGGACGCTGGGCCTGCCCGCGCAGTCCGCCAGCGCGTAGGGTCCAGGGTCCAGGGTCCAGGGT
>JBKJQX010000119.1:0-2508 GCA_046594875.1 Vicinamibacterales bacterium | reverse complement strand
TCCTCATCAACTCGACAATCCCATCCACCGACCCGCCTTCGCTCAGCGTGATCTTCAACTGGCCGGCGCTGATCCGGAGGCACTGACATGCCACGCAGCCTTCGCTCAGCGCGCCGGTTCGGCGAGAGCGCGAGGGCATCGGTGTTTCGTCACTTGGTCGGCACGAGCCGCTTCAGCTCCTCGACCCAGTGCTGCACCACGATGATGCTCGGAGGCGCCGCGGTCCCATCGAGGCCGCCTTCTTTGATCATCAGGAACCGCTGGCCGTCTGGTGAAATGTCGTACGATCGGCCCCACCAGCTCGGACGCGTGAAGTACCCTTCCTTCACCACCAGCGTTGGCGTTGTGGCCGCCCACGATTGGCTCTGCAGCACGCCGACCCGCATGAGCCCACCTGTGGGAGAGACATAGATCAGCTCCTTCCCGTTTCGCGCCCAGAGTGGCCGCGTGCCGCCGGTGGTGGAGACCGCCCAGCGACCGCTGTTCACATCCGGGAACGGCCGCACATAGATTTCGAACCGGCCTGAGTCATCCGCCTCGTAGGCGAGCCAGCGTCCGACGGGCGAGATGATCCCGTTCCGCTCGGTGAACGGCGATTGCACGAGCGGCGTCACCCGACGTGCCCCGTCCAATTCGATCATCATCACGTCGTTGCCCGTTCGTGGGACCTCCTCGGAGAAGATCAGCCGGCGGCCGTCGGGCGTCACCCCCGTCGGGTATTGGGTGTTGGTACTCTCGGTCAGCCGCTCGACCGCGCCGGTGCCGTCAGCGGCCTGCCAGAAGAGATTCCGTACTCCGGCCCGCTCCGAAGTGAAGATCACCCGTCGGCTCTCAGGTGTCCACACCTGGACCACATCAAGGCCTGGGGCGGATGTGACGCGGGTGAGCGTCGGGCGGCCCAGATCCCAGAGCCAGAGGTCGCGCTCCTGATCGTTGGCGAACACCGCGACGCGTGTGCCATCGGGTGACAGCGCGGGAAGAAGATACGGGCGCGGCGGCACCGGAATCGGCGTCTCGCGGCCTTGGCGGTCTACCCACACAAGCGTACGCGGCGTCCCCTCGACGATCCCCGACACGTAGGCCAGCGTGCCGTCGCCCGCCACCACCGCGTACATGCCACCCTGGGCTGTCGTCACGACGTCAGAAACGACCATCACCGGCGTGCCTCGTGTCTCCAGACTCGCCAAATCGAACGGCACCGCCCACAGTGTGCCGGCCGTGGCGTAAACGAGATGGCCGCCTTCGCGCTCGCCGCGCTTCGACGAGCCAGGCCCGCTCGGCACATAGTGGGCGTGACTGCCGCCGCGCACGACGACCTTGCGCGTGCCGGTTTGAAGGTCCAGCACCGCCACTTGTGCGGCATCGAGGCCGCCCGTCAGCGCCGTGATCGTGAACAGCACGGCGCGGCTGCCCGGCAGCATCTCAGGCCAGAAGTGATCGGCTTCACCCTGCGCGCGGTCAGGCCGCGTGAGCACGGTCATCTGTCCGCCGGCCGCAGCAACCCGCTGCAGGCCAGTCGCCACGCTGTTTGTTGCGACGATGATCGTGTTGTCCGAACCCCAGGTCGCGCCGCTCATACCGGCAGTGTCGAGCGTCGCCAGCGTCTCTGCCGGCCCACCGGTCACCGCCACTTTCTTCAACGCCGCGAGGCCGTCCGCGAATCCGATCCACTGCCCATCGGGGGAAACGAACAATCCGTCCGGGCTGCCGGTGAACACCGCCACCGGCGCCAGGGCGTCGAGCGCGCGGACAAAGATCTTGCCTCCGTTGCCGACATAGATCAGGCGGGAACCGTCCGGCGTGATGGCCAGTTCGCGCTGATTCCAGCCGATGCTCAACGCGGCGGGACCCGAGGGCGTAACCTGCAGGCGCGAGACACGAGGCGGTACGGGTTCAGCCGGGCGCATCGCGACCCACACCAGCGTGCCGATGACCGCGCCGCTCACGATGATCGCCAGGGCACCGACGAGCGCGCCGCGCCGCCACTGCGCCATCGTCGCTGGCGCGGTCGTCTGCGGCGCGGCCGTCTCGAACGCGCCTTCGAGCGCCAGCCGGACGTCGCCCATGGCCTGCACCCGTTGCCGGAGATCCTTCTGCAGGCAGCGCTTGAGGTAGGTGCGCAACGCGGGCGACAGCGTGGCCGGCAGCAGGGTCCAGTCCGGTTCACGTTCGAGGACGCGCGCCAGCGTTTCCGAGACACCCTCTCCTGCGAATGGCCGCTGCCCGGTGAGCATCTCGTAGAGCACGCAGCCGAACGCCCAGATGTCGGCGCGCCGGTCCACTGCCTTGCCACGCGCTTGCTCGGGGCTCATGTAGGCGGCGGTCCCGAGAATCACGCCGGCCCCAGTCATCAGCGGCGAGGTGATCGTGGGCGACTGCGACGGGGCCGCAGCGACTCCGGCCGGCTCCATCGCCTTCGCCAGCCCGAAGTCGAGCACCTTCACCGTGCCGTCGGGCCGCACCTTGATGTTGGCGGGCTTCAGGTCGCGGTGGGCAATGCCCTGCTCG
>JBKJQX010000104.1:0-12365 GCA_046594875.1 Vicinamibacterales bacterium | reverse complement strand
CTGGACTCTGGACCCTCAGAACCCCACTGACAGGCTGACGCCAAACGTCCTGGGCCGGCCCATTTCACCGATGAACCCGGATGGCGCGAGGCCCGGGAAGGCAAACGCGGCCGGGATGTAGCGGGTGTCGAACGCGTTCTTGACGAAGCCTTCCACGGAGACTCTGCGGATGCTGACGCCTGCGCGCATGTTGACCAGCGAGTAGGCCTTCTGTCCTGCCGTGTTCGCGTCGTCGTACTGGAAGGCGCCGTGACGCACCACTTCCGCGCGGCCGAAGAGCTGGACGTTCGGGCGCAGCAAGCGCGATACATCAATGCCGGCCGATACCGTGAAGTCGGGCGTGAAGGGCACCAGGTTGTCCGAGACGTCCACACCGCTTGACGTGCTGCCGTCCGAGAAGCGGGCGCGGGTGTAGCCCAACGCGGCAAACACATCCACCCCTGCGGCGGCCCGCGCGGCCACTTCCACTTCCAGGCCGCGGCTGGTGGCGCCGCCAACGTTCGAAATGTAGAACTGTCCAGGCGCGTTGGGAATGGGCAGGTTCAGCTGAAGGTCCGTCCAATCGATTGAGAACAGCGCGGCGTTCGTGCGTACACGGCCGTTGGCCCATGTGGCCTTGACGCCCACCTCACCGTTCCACGTCTGCTCCTGGTCGTACGTGTTGGAGGAGGGCGGCGCGACGGGATTAAAACCGCCGGCCTTGAAGCCGCGGCTGGCCGACGCATAGAGCCTGTGATTGTCGTTGACGCGGTAGGTCAGAGCGGCGCTGGGCGAGATGTTGGTCCAGGTCTTTTCTGCGTCAAGCGCGGTCCCGGGCGCAATCTCGGGCACCACGAACACACGAAGGTCCGCAGTCTTGCGCTCCCGATCGGCCCGCACGCCCAGCGTGAGGTCAACGCGGTCGTTGAACGTCAGCGTCGAGTGCCCAAACGCCGCCAGGCCGAAGTCCTTGATTGTGCCCTGCGGAGAATGCTCGTTCACCGGGAATGGAATGAACTGCGACAGGAGGAACGCCGCGTACGTGTTGACCGCGTCCTGCTCGTAGTTGTGGCTGAAGCCGAAGGCGCCCACCTGCCACGAGAACGTTGTCGAGTCAGACAGGCGCACGGGTGACGCCGCCGCCGACGCCAGGCGGATCTCCTGACTGAACTGCGTGGCCTCTTCTGTGTTGTCACGCGTGATGAACGGCATGGGCGAATAGTCGAGGTCGGTCACGTCCTGGGTCTTCCAGGAGACGATGCCGGTGGTGCTGGTCAGGCTGACGCGCGAACCTTCCCGCCGCGCATGCAGGGTGCCGGATGCCACGTTACGGTCCTGCCGGCCTTCGAAATCGCGCGCCACCATGAAGGGATTCGCCCGCAGACCGGCGAGGTCTGACAACGCGTAGTCGCCGTCGCGTGAACGCTCTCCGCTGACAATCAGTCGAGTCTCCCATTGAGCCGACGGCGTCCACATCAACTGCGCTTTGCCGAAGGACGCCGAGCGGTCATCCACCGTGCGGCCCGTCACCTGGTTTGTCGAAAAGCCGTCACGTTCGCCGTGCCCGAATGCCAGCGCGAGTCCCAAGGTTGGCGCGAGGGGGCCCGACACCGATGCGCGGATGTCGCGCGAGTTGAAGTTGCCCAGCGGCGCCACCACTCGCCCGGTCCAGGTTGAGAGGGACGGTCGCGTCGACAACACATTGACCAGCCCGCCGAGAGTGTTGCGTCCGTACAGCGCGCTCTGGGGCCCACGGACAAATTCAATCTGGTCGACGTCAAGCAGTTCCACACTCGAGGCGTTGGCATTAAGCTGCGGCACACCATCAAAGAACGTGGTGACGGCCGGGTTCGCGGGGCTGGATCCCACGCCGCGGAAACGCGCGTTGCTCAACTTGCGCGCCGTGAACTCGGTAAAGACGACGTTGGGTGCCTGCAGGGCTGCGTCAGACACGATCATCACGCCAGCGCGTTGCAGCATCTCAGCCGTGATCGCGGTCAGGCTGATTGGCAGGGACTGCGCTTTCGCCGGCTCTTTTTGAGCCAGAACATTGACGTCAGGGAGCACGACGGCCTGCGGTGCTTGAGGCGCCTGACCTTCAGCGACCGGGTTTACAACGCTCAGAGCGATGCCCAGGGTGGTGACGAACATCTGAAAATGCATTCGTCGATTATAATTCGCGGCATGCGAACAACACAGTGGGTTTTGTCAGTGGTTATCGCTGCCACTTCGGTGACCGCTTACGCACAGCGGCCGACGATTGGCAATGCCATTCGACAGTTCGTGACTGTGGACGCTGCGGTCGTGGCGCTGACGCACGCGCGCGTCATTGATGGGACGGGCGGTGCGGTGCGCAGTGATCAAACCGTGATCCTGCGTGACGGCCTGATTGCCGCCATGGGGCCGGCGGTCAGTACGCCGGTGCCCGAAGGCGCCCGTGTGTTGGACCTGACGGGCAAGACGCTCATGCCAGGTATGGTCATGGTGCACGAGCACCTGTATTACCCGACCGGCCCCGGCGTGTACGGACAACTCGGCGAAAGCTTCGTGCGCCTGTATCTGGCCGGCGGCGTCACGACCATGCGCACGGGCGGCAACGTGAACGGCTTCATGGACATCAACATGAAGAAGCTCGTGGACGCCGGCAGCAAGGCGGGCCCGGCCATCGACGCCACCGCGCCGTACCTGAATGGACCCAACACTTTCATTCAGATGCGCGCGCTCAAGGGGCCAGAAGACGCACGGCGCCAGGTGAACTACTGGGCTGATGAAGGCGCCACGTCGTTCAAGGCGTACATGCAGATTTCGCGTGCCGACCTCGGCGCCGCGATCGATGAAGCGCACAAGCGCGGCATCAAGGTGACCGGGCATTTGTGTTCGGTGACCTATGCCGAGGCGGCCGACCTGGGCATCGACAACCTCGAGCACGCGTTCCTTGCGGCCACTGACTTCGTACCGACGAAGCTGCCCGATGTGTGCCCCGGTCAGGGGACTGGGCAACAGACCATTGCGGCGCTTGACGAAAACGGCGAACCCTTCAAGGCACTCGTCCGGAAGCTCATAGAGAAAAAAGTCACGCTGACCACGACGCCTGCCGTGTTTGAGACCTTCACGCCGGGGCGGCCGTTGCCGCCGGGGCTCGAAGTGCTTGTCGCGCCGCTGAAGGAGCAGTTCGAACAGGGCTATGCGCGAACGGCGAAAAACACTGAATCGATTTACGCGCGCCTCTTTCCGAAAGCGCTGAAGCTCGACCTGGCGTTTGCGCGGGCGGGTGGCACCCTGGTCGCGGGCACCGACCCGACCGGTGGTGGCGGCGTGGTTCCGGGGTTCTCGAATCAGCGCACCGTCGAGATCCTGGTTGAGGCGGGCTTCACGCCTGCCGAAGCCATCAAAATCGTCACGCTCAACGGCGCAGAGTTTCTCGGTCGGGGCAAAACCGTCGGCTCAATCGCGGTGGGCAAACAGGCCGACCTGATGGTCATTGCCGGTGATCCCTCAACCACGATCGGCGATATCAGAAAAGTGGAACTGGTCTTCAAGCAGGGTATTGGATTCGATAGCGCAAGATTAATTGCATCCGTGTCGGGCCGTGTTGGCATTTGGTAGAGCACATACATGAACAGCAGATTCACCTGGATCAACGGCGAGATGATCGCCTCGGAACAAGCGACCGTACCGTTTCTGACGGCCGGTCTTCACTACGGCGTCGCCATTTTTGAGGGGATTCGTGCGTACAAGACGCCGACCGGCCTTGGCGTGTTTCGCTTGCGCGAACACATGAAACGTTTCGAGGACTCGTCGCGCATCGTCGGCTTTCTCGACATGCCGCATTCAATCGACGAGATGATGGAAGCCGTGTGCGCCACCGTGCGCGCCAACGGCTTCGGCGATTGTTACATCCGGCCGCTGTTGTGGCTGGCCGACGGCGGATGGCAGTTGACCATCGACTCAGGAAAGGCGCACGTGGCCGTCGCAGTCTGGGAGCAGTCGGTGTACGGCGGCAAGAGCACGGTAGCCGAAGGACTCAAGGCGTGCGTGTCGAGTTTCACGCGCCACCATCCGAACGCCATGATGACCAAGGCCAAGGTCGCTGGCAACTATGTCAATTCCATCCTGGCCAAGACCGACGCCCAGCGAAACGGCTTCGACGAGGCCATCATGCTGGACCCACAGGGCTACGTCGCCGAATGCACGGGCGCCAACCTGTTTGTGGTGCGCAACGGCCGCCTGGTCACGCCCCCGGCTGACGCGATCCTCGAAGGCATCACACGCGACACGGTCGTGGCCCTCGCGCAGGACCTGGGCATTCCCGTGCAGGAGTCACAGCTCAGTCGCGACCACCTCTACGTGGTGGACGAAGTGTTTGTCTGCGGCACGGCCGCCGAGGTGGTGGGCATCACCTCCGTAGATCGCCGGAAGATCGGCGCCGGCGTCCCCGGCCCCATCACGTGTGCGATCCGCGAAGCGTATCTCTCGGCGGTTCGCGGCGCCCACGCGCGGTCGGAGGGGTGGATTACGAACACCTGAGAAAAGGTACGCGGGTCCGTTGGTGCGCAGGTTCTCGGTGCCGACGGCCTTCGCCGTCGGGGCTTAGTTGATCAACTAAGACCCTGCAAAGCAGGCTCCGAGAACCCACGGACCTACGGACCCACGGACCTTGTGGTTACTGCCCTCGCCCACCTCTGCCGGCGCCGCCAGGCGCAGGCAGAGCCTTGCGAGGCAGGAGTTCGTCCCTGTTCGCCGTGAGGAACGCGAACGCGGCAGCGATTGTCGCGTTGCGGCGCATGTCCTCGGGCTGCAGGCGCTCGTAGCTGTCCATGTTGTAGTGGTGCGTCACGGTGTTGTATTCCACCGGATCCTGGATGAACTGGAACCCCGGAAGGCCGACGCCATCAAACGACTGGTGATCGGTGCCGCCTGTGTTACCCGCGTTCAGGTGTGTGGTGCCCAGGTCGAGCAGTGGTTCCATCCACGCACGGAAGATCGGGCCCACCGCGCCGTTGCCCTGCTGATACACGCCGCGAATGGCGCCGGTCCCGTTGTCGATGTTGAAGTAGCCCGCAAACTTGGCGTGCGCCGGCGTCATCACCAGCGGCCCCACTGGGCCACCTCGGCCTCCGGCGACCGCAGGCGCCGCGCCGGCCGGTGCCGGTGGCGGAGCGCCCCGTCCGGCAAAGTGTTTCGCGACGTAGTCGCGTGAGCCGATCAGGCCCTGCTCCTCGCCGTTCCACAGACCGAGGCGCACCGTGCGGCGCAGTCGCACGCCCGACGCCTTCAGGATGCGCATCGCTTCCATCATCGCGGCCGACCCGGCCGCGTTGTCCGTGGCGCCCGTTGACGCATGCCACGAATCGAAGTGCGCGCCGAGCATCACAATCTCGTCCGCCTTGTCGGTGCCGGGAATTTCAGCCACCACGTTGAACATCGTGGGGGCGGGCGTGTAGGTGTTCTTGATGTCGGCCTCAATGGTGACCGGCAGGTTCTTCTGGAGCATCCGCGCCACGCGTCCGTAATGTTCGGCGGCAACAACGATGGACGGCAGGGTGGTGGCCGGGTCGGCGGTTGCGCTGCCGCCGATGGTGAAAAGGCCATGTCCGCGCGCGTTGGTGGTCAGCACGGCGGCCACACCTTCCTTCAGGAAGAACTCGTTGCGGTTGAACGGCATCGCACCGGGAGCGCCCGCGGCGCCGCGTCCGCCTGCGACGGCGCCACGCCCGCCAGCGCCTGGAGCCGCAAGGCCCAGTTCAGCCAGGCGTGGCGCGTTTTCCATCGCGTCCAGCTGTTCCGCGGTGTACCGCGATGCCTGAGGCGTCCAGTACGCCGCCACGTCGGGTGGCGCCTGCGTGAGGACAAACTTACCTTTGAGCGTGCCGGCCAGCTTCGTGATCTCGGCGCCATCGGTGGAGGTGATGAGCACGGCCTCGCCGCGAATGAGCCCGCTGGTGCCGGGTGTCCACGCCGACGACATTCCCGTCATGGGGAAGCCCTGCGGCGACACCGCTGCCAGATAGAACTTCTCGTTAGTCCATCCCCGCGGGAACCGCGACTGGTCCACCCACGGCTCAAGCGCCACATTCGCCAGGCCCCACTTCTTCATTTCCGTGACGGCCCACTCGCCGGCCTTCTGAATACCCGGCGAGCCGCTCAGCCGCGGCCCATACACGTCGGTCATCCAGCTCGCCAGTTCCATGACCTGCGAGTTCTGCATGCCTTCGGCCTTGATTTTCGCGAGGCTGTCGTAGTCGATGACCTCGTTCGCCGCTCGAAGCGGCAGTGCGACCACCGCGGCAAACACTGCCGTGGCCAACCCCATCGTCAAGAAGTGCGTCTTTCTCATGTATGTATGTCCTTTCGGAACGCTCGGAACCGGCCTTAATGATACGGCCCGGTAGCCATTCTCGCTACGGTTCGGGCGCCGGGGAATGGTAAGGTAATCAGCGATGAAATCAGGCTGGTTGCTGCCCGTTCTGGTCTGTGCGTCGCTCTCGGCCGCCTGCGCCAGGGGCGGAGCGGACCGCGCTGGGCGCCAGGACGTGGTGTTGGCCCGCGAAGTGGACGTGCTCGAAGCCATTGTGCCGCGTAATGCCACGCTGCAGGGCGTCCTGCGGAGCCACAAAGCCTCCAGCGACCTTGCCGACTCCATTGTCGGCGCCGTCAGGTCCGAGTTTGACCCACGGCGCCTCAGAGCCAATCAGCCGTATTCCTTGGTCACGACGCTCGACGGTTTGTTCCGCGAGTTCCGCTACACGATGGATGCCGACCGCTTCCTGCGGGTGGCGCTGAAGGTGGGCAGCTCGCTGGCCGCGCCCCAGTTCGAAGTGGAAGTGGTGGACTACCCGAAAGAGGTCGTCACCGACGCCGTCACGGTGGAGATCACGAAGGAGCGTCCGTCACTCTGGGCCGCGCTCGAAGAGCGGGGTGAGAACATCCAGCTTGCCCTGCTGCTGGCCGATGCGTTTTCGGGCGACGTGGACTTCAACTCCGACCTGCAGCCCGGCGACCGGTTCGAAGTGCTGTTTGGCCGCATCCTTCGCGACGGCAAGTTCACCGGCTACGAAGAAGTGACGGCGGCTACGCTCAACAACGACGGCCGCCAATTGACCGCGATCAGGCATCTCGGGCCGGATGGCCACGAGGCGTGGTACGACGCGCAGGGGCGGTCACTCAGGCGCCAGTTCCTGAAGTCGCCGCTCGGGTTCGAGCCGCGCGTGACGTCGAGTTTTTCGTATCGTCGCCTGCATCCCGTGCTCAACACGTATCGCGCGCACCGCGGCGTGGACTATCGCGCCGGGTACGGCACCCCGGTGGTGGCCGTGTCCCCAGGCACCGTGATCGCGGCCGGCTGGGCGGGCGGCGCGGGCCGGCGCGTCTCCATCCGTCACGCCAGCGGCTACGTCAGCAACTACTTCCACCTGTCGGCCATTTCCCCCGGCATCAGCGCGGGTGCGCGTGTTGATCAGGGCCGTACGATTGGGCGCGTGGGCAACAGCGGCACGGTGACGGCCACGCACCTGCACTACGAACTGATCAAGAACGGCACCTACGTGAACCCGGTGGCTGAACATCGCAACATGCCTCCGGGCGTGCCGATCCCGGCCGCGGCGATGCCGCAGTTCACGGCCGATCGCGATCGGCTGCTCGGCACCCTTCGCGACGCCCTCCTTGCCTCCGACGTCGCCCCGACGTCGCGAGGTCAGTAGCCGCCATGGCGCAGCTCACGCCGTTCCGGGCCCTGCGCCCGGCGCCTGCCGTTGCGTCCCGCGTGGCGTCCGTTCCCTACGACGTCGTCAACACCGCCGAAGCCCGGGCCCTGGCGCAAAACGAGCCACTCAGTTTCCTTCGCGTCACGCGTTCTGAAATCGACCTACCCGACAGCGTTTCGCCGTACGACGACGCGGTGTACGCACGTGCGGTGGAGAACTTGCGCGCGTTGCGCAGTGTGGCGCCGCTCGTGGTGGACCCAGAGCCGACGTTGTATTTCTACCGGCAAGAGATGGGCGACCACGTGCAGACGGGACTGGCCGGATGTTTCTCGGTGGACGAGTACGAACACGACCTGGTGAAGAAACACGAAAAGACGCGGCCCGACAAGGAAGACGACCGCACACGGCACATCCTCGAAGTGGGTGCGCAGACGGGCGTGGTCTTTCTGACGTATCGCGCATCGGCCGCGGTGGATGCCATCGCGCTGCGCGCGTGCGCCGGCACTCCGCTCTACGACTTCACGGCCAGTGACGGCATTCGCCACACGGTCTGGCCGGTGACGTCGACTGACGTGTCGGCCCTGGTCAGCGCGTTTGCCCCCATTCCCGAGTTGTATATCGCTGACGGCCATCATCGCGCCGCAAGCGCCGCCCGCGCCCGTGCGGCGATGCGCGATCGGGGCACGCCATCTCCGGAATCCGACGGATTTATCGGCGTCGCGTTTCCAGATACCCAGCTCCAGATTTTGCCGTATCACCGCGTGGTGAAAGACCTGAACGGTCACACGCAAGCGTCGTTCATGGACGCGCTGCGGTCCAGGTGTATCGTGACTGACGGCGATTCCGAGCCGGACCTTCCGGGCGTCGTCTCGATGTTTCTCGGTGGCCGCTGGCACACACTTCAGCTTCCGCAATCGCCCACAGGCACGACTCGTGCGGATGCGCTCGACGTATCCGTGCTGCAGCGCGAGGTGCTGGCGCCGGTGCTGGGCATTGGCGACCCTCGCACCGACAAGCGTATTGATTTTGTGGGTGGCGCGCGGGGGCCGGGAGCCCTCGAAGTGCTCGTCGCATCCGGCCAGGCCGCAGTGGCCTTCGCGCTCTTCCCAGTCACGGTGGGCGACCTCATCGCGATTTCCGACGCGGGCGGCATCATGCCGCCCAAGTCCACGTGGTTTGAACCGAAACTGCGTGACGGACTGCTGGTGCACCAGATATGAGCATTCATCGCGTCTTCAATTTTTCCTCCGGTCCTGCCGTCCTTCCACTGCCAGTACTCGAAGAAGCGCAGCGCAACCTCGTCGCCCTGCCAGGCGTGGGCATGTCGGTGCTGGAGATCAGCCACCGCTCGAAGCCGTTCGACGAAATTCTGAGCGGCGCGCTCTCGGACATGCGCGAGATTGCGGGAATCTCCGATGACTACGAGATCCTGTTCCTGCAGGGGGGCGCCAGCCTGCAGTTCTCCATGGTGCCGATGAACCTGCTGACACCGGGACTGACCGCCGACTACATCGTCACCGGCGACTGGGGGAAGAAGGCGCTGAAGGAAGCGAAGAAGGTGGGCGCGACGGCGGTTGCGGCATCCACTGAAGAAGGCAACTTCGCGCGTATTCCCGCGCAGTCCGAGTTGTGCCTGACGCCGGGGTCGGCCTACGTCCACATGACGTCGAACAACACCATTCACGGCACGCAGTGGCATCACCTGCCGGAGGTGAATGGCGCGCCGCTGGTGAGTGACATGTCTTCCGACATCCTGTCGCGGCCGATCGATGTCTCGAAGTACGGCCTCATCTATGCCGGCGCTCAGAAGAACCTGGGTCCCTCCGGCGTCACCGTCGTCATCATCCGCAAGGACCTGCTGGCGCGATCGGCTGACACGTTGCCGACGATGTTGAACTATCGGGTGCAGGCTGAGAATGGTTCGCGCTACAACACGCCGCCGGCGTTTGGTATCTACATCCTGCGGCTGGTGCTGAGGTGGCTCAAGGGTCTGGGCGGTGTGGCGGCGATCGAGAAGGTGAACGAGCGCAAGGCCGCCATGCTGTATGCGGAACTGGACCGCACCGAGTTCTGGAAGCCGCACGCGCAGGCGGACGCGCGGTCGCGGATGAACGTGACGTTCCGCCTGGCATCCGAGGCGCTTGAGGCGCAGTTTGCCAAAGAGGCCACTGCGGCCGGACTTGATGGCTTGAAAGGCCACCGATCGGTCGGCGGCCTGCGCGCGTCGATCTACAACGCCTTCCCTGAAGAGGGCGTGGCCGCGCTCGTGCACTTCATGCAGGAGTTCGAGCGGAGGAACGGATGAGTGCTGCGCTCCTGACCCTGCTGCTGATGCAGGCGGCGCAGGCCGCCGCGCCGCCTGCTCAGGCCACCCAGGCGCCGCAAACGCCTCCTGCTGTCTCCGCCTCGGTTCTGGTGCTTGGAGATGCCGGCAAGCGCGACCCTTCGACGGGCGCCCAGACGTTTCCGAGAGAGTTTCTTGACGGCGCGCCAGCCCTCACCACCGACGAGGCATTGCGGGTGGTGTCCGGCCTCTCGTTGTTCCGCCGGTCTTCGTCACGAACGGCGAATCCGACCACGCATGGTGTGACGATGCGGGGGTTGTCGGCGTCGGGGGCCAGTCGAGGCGTGGTGGTGCTCGATGGCATGCCGCTCAACGACGGGTTTGGCGGGTGGGTGACGTGGACGCGTGTGCCTGCCGGAGCACTCGAGGGCGTGGATGTCATTCCCGGTGCGGCCGGCGATCTGTTTGGCTCGGATGCGCTGGGAGGCGTCATTCGACTGCGGTCGGCCGAGCCGAGGCGCGCGGGCCCAATGGTGAGTTTTGGCGGTGGCAGTCGCGACACGTGGACTGGCGACGTGTCAGGCGGCGTCACGAAGGGCCGCGCGGGATTGTGGATGGCGGCGTCGTGGGTGGACACGGCCGGCGAGATTCCGATCGAGGAGGCGTCGCGAGGTGCCGTGGACCGCCCGACATCGGCCAACTGGTGGAACGCGTTCGGCCGCGCCGATGTCACCGATGGCGCGCGCCGGTGGACCGTGACGGGCATCAGCGGCCGCGATCGGCGCGGCAATGGCACGGCGCTTCAGTACAATCGCAACAGCGGAAGTACGGTGGCGGCTGCCGTACAGTCGGTGGGGGCAAGCGCCACTTGGGCCGCCCGCGTGGCCGTCAGCCCGAACAGTCTTGAGCAGACGTTTTCTGCCGTGGCCACTGGACGGGCCACCGAGTCGCTCACGTCAACCCAGTTCATCGACGTCACCACGACGCGGGCCGTGGCTGAGTACGGGCGTTCGATTCCGAAGGGTTTCCTGATGCTGCGTGGCGCGGCCACGCGCGCGACGGCTGACTTCGATGAAGTCCGATCCACCGGGACCACAGTGATGGATGTGCGTGACGACAGCGAGTCGCTTTCGGCTCAGGTGGGTGTGACGCCGGGTGCGAATGTGACGCTCGGCGCGGGTGTGCGGCACGAATGGCGCGCCGCGCCGATGTCGTCGGACGACCGGGATACCGCCTTTGTTGGGCGCCTGACTGCGGCCTGGACGATTCGTCCGTCGCTGGTGGCGCGCGCGACGGCGGCGACGAGTCATCGGTGGCCGACGCTCAATGAACTGGTGCGGGGATTTCGGGTTGGGGCCACGAACACGTTACCCAATCCCAACCTCAAACCCGAGCGCGCTCGCGCGGTGGATGCCGGCCTTACGGTCACGCGACCGCTCGGCACGTTTGGCGTGGCGGCGTTCTACACGACCGTGGAAGACGCCATTGCCAATGTGACGTTGCCGTCGGTGACCGGGATTGTGCGCGAGCGTCGCAACGCGGGTGAGGCGCACGTAAGAGGCCTGGAAGCCGACGTGGATGTGCGGCCCTGGGCCTGGGTGCAGGTGCGCGGGTCGCTCTCGGCGACCGACGCGACGTTCCAGAACTCTGCCGAGCCTGCGCTTGAGGGCAACCGGTTGCCGCAGGTGCCGAAGATCAGCGGCGCGTTGTCGGTGGACGTGGAGCACCCCGGCCGCGGCCGTGCGGGGGTGGTCATCCGCTCCGTAGGCGCGCAGTTCGACGACGACCGCAATGTGTTCAGGCTTGCCGCGGCCACTCAGATGGATATGCGGGTATCCGCGCAGGTTCGTCAGTTCGAGATGGCGATGGTCGTGGAGAATCTGCTCGACGCGCGCGTGGAAGTGGGCCGGACGCCTCTGGTGACCCTGGCGCCAAGCCGCGCACTGCGCGTCAGCGCGACGTGGTGGCTGGGCGCACGACGGTAGGTAGCACTGCGGCGGCGGCCTCAAGGCCGAGGCTTACACGCAAACGAAAATCGCTGATCCGCGGCACACCGCGGCATGGCGGCGGGCTATTCCGTCGCCGCCGTCTTCCCGCGGCCGCCACGCCGGCGTCCGCGGCGGCGGCGCTTGCGCCGGTCTGTGCCGTCGGGTCCAGGCGCGTCCGCGCCTTCAGGGCCGGTCGCCGGCGCCGCGGCCCGCAGCGCGGTCCACGCGGCGAGTTCATCTGGCGCGTCGGTGAAGATCTCGAGCCACAGCAGCGCATCGCGAAAGGCGGGCCGCCCGGGCAGGCTGCGCGTCAGGCGAGGCGACGGCTCGGATTCCAACATCCGCGGCACCAGGCTCACAATCTGCCCGAGCCGATCGATGTCGCGGCGCGCGATGGGCAACATCCCGAAG
>JBKJQX010000206.1:0-47050 GCA_046594875.1 Vicinamibacterales bacterium | reverse complement strand
TCCGCGGATGCTTGACCCCCAGTGCGTACCCGAACTCCACCGCTGCACCGAAGCCACCCTCGGAGGGCATGAGCAGCCACAGCACGTCGGAGTATTTGGCGCCCTCGAGATCATCCCACGACCAGGCAACTCTGTCTTCGCGGCTGGCCTCGAGAGGATTGGCGCACCCCACCTCGGCAATGGGTACCGTCCAATCGTGGGTGATGGTGTAGCCCCGCTCACGGAGGGCATCCATCGCCATCCTGACGCGGTCGAGCTGGCAGGAGCTACCAGCCACGTAGACGGTCTTCACCGGAAGCCCTCACCCGGGCCGCGGGGCGTATAGAAGTTCACCACCCATGAGCGAGCCGTCTCGAACACGCGGTAGATCTTCTCGTTGCGCAGCTCGGACAGTTCCTTGGCGCGCACCATGGCGGCTATACGATTATTGTATTTGTCCTTCATCAGGGCAACCGTGCGCAGGTTCGGCGGCTCGGCGCTGTAGGTGGTCTCGAAGTTGAGGGCCGGGAATTCGCTCGCCCCATTATAGGGCGGCTCCGGTGCCTCGGCCGGCAGCTGGGCCAACATCTTTGACTCGGCAGTTTCGCCGGGATCGGTAAGCTCGTCGTCGTCGGGGTACATGTCGGCTCCTTCGTTACGATGATAGTATGTCATAGAAGGTGAGGCAAATGGAATCTTCAGTGCCCTGCCCTTGGGCGTAGATCGCTTCAAGCCACTTGGGACTATCGTCGACTAGAAGTCCCCGGCTGACCAGTACATCCACGATGGCTTTGCCTCCGCCGATGAGGTTGGCAACATCGTACGGCCTTTTGCCAGGACGATACACACGACGCAACCAGACGCGGCGGCGTAGTGCGGCAGAGGGAACACTGGTTCTGGCGAGTGCTCCGTGCAGAGCCGCTGCAAACTCCTGGCGATTCTTTCGGTATCTGAATCCGGCATTACCGCGGGCGTTGGCTCCGAGCTGGTTCTGACTTGGCCAGCTAACGGACAGGTTAAGCTCCGCGACAAGCAACACGGGCAGGCCGGCGTCATACCCACACGCACGACAGGCATCAGAATCCAGCATTGAACGGCTCGATGCGGCCGGTAGGCAAATCAATCAGGCAGGGTACCCGGACGGGCGCCTCGCCAACCACATTCTTTGTCACCAGGACCTCCAAGATTCGCGGGTAAATGTCCTTAAGGAAGTTTCCCCCGGGCCACCTCATGGCCAGCTCGGCGTACTCCTTGTACTCGCCCTTAGGCATCGGGACTGCGCAGTACCGCCAGGGGCGGAACACGCCTAGCCCAAGCTTGGAGCCGATCCGAATGCTACTGCTCCCGAGGCAATCATCCAGGGAGGGCCGCGGGCCGCCATCCTCCTTCTTTCGATTCGTAACCTCGGCCTTAACCTGGCTGAGGAAGACGAAAGCTATCCGCTCCTGTTTGGCGACCCGCTGTGCCTTGCGGACCGCGTCGTCGAGAACCTGCTTATCCGAGCCAGGCCCGTCGAGGAGTTGCAAGTAGTCCACAAAGACTGCCCTGCAACCCCGCGTACGCTTATAGTACCGCGCCAGCCGGATGACAGTATCGATATTTGGTTCGCACCGGTCTTCCATGATGATCCGGTCGCCGATGGCCCGGTCTTCGGGGCTGAGAGCCATCACCAGCTCATCGGCGGCGGCGAGCTTCCTGGCAGCGATGAGGCCGTAGCTGACCCCCGTAAGCCGTCCTAGCGCTCGCTGTGCTCCTAGTTCATTCGAATCCTCGAAGGACACATTTAGGACCACGTTACCCGCCGCCGCCATGTTCCACGCAATATTTGCTGCTAGGGTTGTCTTGAAGGCCCCGGTCTCGGCGAAGATGGTTGTGACCTTATCGAGAGGTACACCAGTAGGGCAGCACCGCTCGATACCGATACCAGTTGCCAAGCCAACCAGACCGCGGTCGCCCTTAGCGATTGAGGAAACCTCAGCGGCCATTGCGTGACCGAGGGTTTGCGGCGCCAAGTGTGCATCGTCTTCTAGCTCCTCCAGTGCGGAACGAAGATGGGTAAGCGTAATCCGCCAGTCTGCACCGGTGGAGAGACGTTGGCTAGCCGCACCGGTAGCGCAGTCAAGGCGCCGCGTGAAGGCACGGTCGCGCACGATGGCTGCGTAGTGCCCCACGTTGGTGGAGGTCAAGGTCCCCACCGTGTATCCCATCAGCCCCGCTAGGCCACCCACCGCCTCGAGCATGCCCTGCTTATTAACTTGGGCAGCCAGCGTCATTGGGTCGACTGGCTCGCCGCGATCGTAGAGGGCCTGGATGGCTTCATACACAACTCTGTGGCGCGGGCTATAGAAGTCATCCGCCGTGAGCTTGCCGACCGCCAGGAGCGCATCGGGCGACAACATGACCGCCCCTACGACTCGCTCCTCGGCATCGGTGGCAACGGGATCATCGCCAGGAATCAGAGCCATCGGGACCTCCAGTGGCGGTGGAACCACCCTTGGCATCCCACGCTCGGGCATAGGCTACCCAGTTGGGGTAGTTCTTAGTGACGTGATGCCAGGTCGGCTGGATCGTCCAGCTCTTGAGCCCACCAGACTGGACCCAGCCCGTTACGCGCTCGAGGTCGGCTACCTCCAGGCCGGCAATCCGACCCATAGCGCGGCCCAGGCGACCAAAGCTGCTCACATCGTATGGGCGCATCTGGATGATATCGCCGCAGTGCTTCTCGAAGGAGTCGAACACCGCCCCGGGACCATACGGAAGTAGGTCCACGGGGATTGGGGCGCCGGCTACCTTGCCTGGTTTGCGCTGAGTTGCGACCGCGATCATTACCGCGATTGCCTTGATCATGCTCTTAGCTGGGGTGGCCCCGCCCTCCTCATAGGCTGCGAGGCCAGCTTCCTCGAGAGTCTTAACGCGGGAGCGGGGCGGCACGGACTACCAGCCCAGTTCGTTAGGATTCACCTTAGCAGTCGTGGTGACCTTGGCACGCGCAGCCGGCAGAGTGGTGGGCGCCTTGACGATGTCGATGTTCAGCGTGGGGCCCTCGGCGGTAGCGGCGATACCCTCAAAGAGGGCGTCGAACGCATCCAGGTCGTTCGCCTCGATGGGGTTCTTCGGACCGAACACCTTCGGCTCGTAGATGCCATCGACCTTTTCCGACACCTTGCCCTTGTACTCCTGGACAATCAGCTTGGCCGACGCCTTGCGCGTACCCAGCCCCTCGGACATCGCCTTGCTGATCTTGGTACCAGTCCAGCCCAGGGCCTTGAGCGCCTTCATGGTGTACGGCGCCGCCTTCTCGGTCAGGAAGTGGTAGCTGGTGAAGTTCTCACCAACGTTGTCACCCTCGACGACACGCAGGCTGAGGATAACCTTGGGGTTACCGCCATCGCCGCCATTATCAAGCTGCATGTCGTAACACACGACCGTCTCATAACGCTTGCTTCCGATCGGATTCATCACTTCTGCTCCTTGGTGGTTGTGAATGCTTCCCAGCTAAGAGCACAGCTCTCCGGGAACTTGGCAAATCGCTTGGTCTCAATAGCTGCACTTGGCGCGAAACTGAGGCTAACCTTGCCGGTAGACTTCGCCTTGGTCTTGCCCTCTTTGTTCTTTACGATGATAGTATCGAACGCCGCGTACCCGACGCCGTCCACCCGCTCACGCAGAAACCCGTGGGCCCGACGATCCAGCTTGATTTCGACTCGGGCGTAGTCGTCGCCGGTTGCGTTCTTGAAGGTCTTGTCGGCACTGTGGGCGAGCAGGACCACGTTGACCCCCCGTGCGCGTACAGCGTCCATCGCAACTCCGAGCTTCCGCCATTCGCCGAGAGCAGTAACGTAGCCCTTCCCATAGCCTCCTCCGACTTCCTCAATGGTGGTGACCGAGTGGAGCTTGCACAGGTCGCGGTGCAAGATAAGCTCGGCGTGGTCCAGGGTATCGATCACGATGGTTCCGCACTTGAGTTCGCCCTTGGCCACGAGGCGGAAGACCTCGAGGATTTCGTCCCACACTTCGGGAACGATGCGCCGCACGTCGAGGTGCGCCGTCCGGTTGTCGCAGTCGATGAACACAGGATCGGGGGCCCCGGCAGCGAAGGTAGACTTGCCACAGCCGGCTGGGCCGTGGACGATAACGCTGATTGGCCGCTCGATGGCCCCGGCGCTGATACGGCTGAGTAGGTCACTCACTAGTTCTGCCTCCGTAGCTGTTGCTTCCGAACGAAATCAGTAATCATCGTCCACTCGTTGGGCTGTAGTGCAATCGCCTCATTGTGGTCGGGGGTTTCGATACAGATAGCGCCCTCCTCGTCGAGGTAGATGAACATCCCTTGCGCACTACCCGCCCACGCGATTTCGATGTGCTCGAGGTCGTCATCCTTCATCGGCGGCTCCTCCTCAACTGGAACAGTTGATCGTCCGTTGGCTGAGCGGTACCGCAACATACTTCGAAGAACTCACAGCGCCGGCCAAAGGCGAAGCAGCTGTTAGGGTTCCGCGGCCACGCCTGCTTGTCGAAGCTAGCCAGGACTTGCTCCCCGAGCTGGTCGATATCCGCCACTGCCTCGTCTAGCTCACCCTCCAGGCGGACTACTTCTCCTCGCTGGAAGTACGTGTCAGGTTCAGCAGCCATCGTCTGTCGGACTCGGCCAGCGAACTCTCCAGCTGTCTCAGCAGGGATTCCGGTACCTGGCTTAAGGTCACCGACTTGTCCCCATTTACCAGCGCGAGCGTAATACTCTGGGTCTGTGGCCTCGGTCCGACGCTTGAGGTTGGGTCGTGTGATGGCATCCCACACTGCGTGGCGGGCATCGTATCCGTGTTGGCGGGCAGCCCAGAGGTAGGCGGAAGCCTGGGCATCGAGCTGGAGCTTCTCCCAGAACCAGCTGCCAGGCCGGATATCGGATTCAGTGGTCTTGTGATCCACGACCACAAGGTCACCGTTTTCCGTCTCAGCCAGCCCATCAAGGATGGTGACGAGCCGTAGCCGAGGGTCTCGCAGCGGAGTTTCAAGTCTGAGTTCGGTTGCCCGATAGTGCAGCGACCCGGCCCAGTGAACCGCGTAAGCAGCACTAGTTCCTGCAACGAGGCAACCGAGGTCGAGGTCCAGCCCTTTGACCCCTTCAGCCACACTCCAATCGGCCACCGGGCGGTTAGCGTTAAGCTCGAGCACGGTGTGGACTGCGGTTCCGAACTTGAGCTTGTCATCGGGCTCCTGCTTTCCGGCGATACCATTATAGTACGTGTGGTAAAACTTACGCGGGCACGACTGGTACGACCGGATCCCGCTCACCGACAGGAGCAAAGGGGAGTTCGAGCTGGGCACGGGAGGTGGCGGAAGCGATAGCATGCTGCTCCTTCGACTTGTGAATGCGCGGCCAGAGTGCCTTGGAGCGGGTTTCGAGATCGGGCCGGTCCACGAGGTCAAGGATGGTGAACATCGCCTCGCCGCTACCCTTCTCGAAGTCCTGCAGGGTGGCCATGATCTCATCAGCGTGTTCGATGCTATCGGGCGTAAGTCGCAGGGCAGCATCCATCATGTCGGCCTGGAACTCGGAGCGCTGCATCGTGAGCACGAAGTGGGAGGCAAACAGCGGCTGAGTAGCAAAGCGGGTATAGACTCGGCCGAAGTCCTCCTCGGACTTGACCAGGTCGCGCCCCCCGGCGGTGCGGATAGCGCGGAAAGCCTTCGTTACGTCTTCGCCGGCCTGGGCAGACTTAACCGCCATGGCCCAGAGGTCGCTATCGGGTTGCTTGCTCATGGTCGGTATCCCTGGTGGTGGTGAGTGTGTCGAACAATTATCGTACCGCGGTACCCTAAGTGTGTCAAGCATATTTGCCTCCGCGCTTGGGGTAGCTGGCTTTTCCGGCCGAGGGTGGTTTAGAAGCGCGGCGGGCAGTATCATAGAGCTTGGTTTTAATCCGCCGTACCTCGAGCCGCCGGGCATAGGCAGCGGGATCGTGGGGTTGGTTCCAAGCTTCCCACGGCTTGGGTTTGCTCACGAGCCGGTCCAGCTGCGAACCCTGCCGATGTCATAGTGGCAGAACGTCCTGTAGCGCCCCAGGCCGCCGTTTCGAAGCACCCCTACCCGGATAAGGCCCTCGATGGCAAAATGCACCTCAGAGGCGCTGTGGCCCTCTACGACGATATCAGCGGCGGATGCGGTGAGGTGCTGGCTGTTCTTAGCCCCGCCGATGGAGGTATTGTAAGCCAGCGTACGATACCCGCTATTGATGGTGATCTTGGCGTTGAAGAAATCGCGGATAATCTGCAGCTGGCTGGCCAGGTGTGCGGCATTGTCACGGTACTCCACTGGGACGGGCGTGCCGTCCTTATCATTGCATGCGAACTCGGACAAGTAGAAGTTCTTACTGAGTTTCATCGGCTAACCTCACACATCCGCCGAAGCAGATCGGCGGCAAGAGCAAAAACCTCCCGTCGGGCGTCGGCGGCGGCGCTGGCGGCGGCGAAGGCGGTGGCGGCGACGTAGTCGGCGGCGTCAACAAAAACGGCGGCGTAGGCGGCGGAGCGAGCTTCGAGACAAGCCGCTCGCGGCGCCTCCCAATTCTCGCGCGTCACCGGCGCCATTGCCTGCAAAGCAGCTGCATGCGCCAGGAGCGTTGCCGGGTCCTCGCACCGCGGGAAGCTCGCGGCCGAACACAGGGCACGTGGCAGCGCCTCGCGCACTGCGAAGTCCGCCGCCATCCATCGGCGCCGTTCCTCTACCGCCTTGGTTGATCGCGAGCCCGCGATGAGCGGCACGAGCGGCAAGAGAAGTTCCGTCCGCATCTCGTCCGACGGCATGCGGTCGTTGAGTGCGCGACCGAACGCGGCCACCACGGGGCAGGCGCACTTCGGGTGATCGCTCCACGGTTCGCCAGCGAGATGAGCCACGACCTCGAGCAGGCAGGCGCCCGCTTCGAACGATTCGTGTTGTCCGCTCTTGAGCACGAGGCCGGCGGGGATGGGCTGAAGATTCATAACGTTACACTCCTGTTAGGGTGGTTACAGTAAGACCCCTTCTTGCTCCTATGTAGGAAGCAAGCTAGCCAAGTCAGGTACAGCTCGGGAACAGCCAATCCAGGGCAAGGGGACCGCTCCGTTACTGCTCTACTACTCCCGCCCGCCTTAACCGCTGGGGGTCTTATTCAGCGGCGCTCCGGGTACCAGACCCGGCGGATACGAGATGACGCCGAATTTCACGGCTAGCGGGGATGAAAAATCCCTCACCATTATCGTACCGCAAACCGTACAAAGAAGCAACACATTACTTGACAACCGGCCCAATTGCTTGGCGTGCGCGGGCGATGACTTCGCGACCGGCTTCAAGCGGCTTCGCAGCCGACCATGCCCACGCCTCGCAGTAGGATTTGTCGAGGGCCTCGAAAGCGTCCACCAGCTCGCCGACGAGGACGCGGAGACGTTCAAGGTTCGCAACGCAGCCCGGGCAGTAAAGCATTGGCTGCATGTTGTGTTTGCAGCTCATCCCCCACCTCGAATGCCAGCGGCGGCGTCGAGGCCGCAGGTACACGCGATGCTGTCGTCGATTCCTCGGCCCGTATCGGTGTGACCGAAGCCCTTACTGGTCCACTTGGCACAGGATGGTGCATCGCTGATGTACTCGTCGGAACAGCCCTCGTGGATGCCGTACCGCATCAACGCGGCGCGGAGCTGGTCGCGCTCGACTGCCGCACCGATGGCGGCGGCGGCACGGAGCGTGTCCATCCATGCGCACTGTCCGCTGCAGTCGGCATCGCCAGGTCCATGGTGGTGCAGCGCCCGCAACCTGTCGTCAATGCCACTCATCGCTTCACCCTCGCCCTCGGCACGCTCTCGTCATGGCGCCGCCTGTCGTCGCGCTTACTGGCTCGGCGCACTGTCGGCCTCCGTTGCCTGGCGTGCGCGGGCGATGAGGTCGCCGTCGCGATGCTTGTCACGCATGTAGTCTGAGCACTGTGACCACGCATCCTCAGCCTCATCCACCAGCTCGCCGACGAGCGTGCGCAGTGCGTCGCGTTCTTTCTTCACGGCAAGGCACTCGGCCTCGGTGCCCTGGCAGGGCAGATGGCAGTTGCTCATCCACCACCTCGAATGCCCGCGGCGGCGTCGAGGACGGCGCGCGCATCTTCGGCCATGCCCTCGGCGCAGCTACAGCACTTGCTGTCGAATGCGGCCACCTCCTTTGCGAACGTGAGCAGGCGCCCCACCTCGGCGCGGTACCGCTTCGCCAGCGCCTTCCAGCAGCGCGCCCGGCGCCGGGCGCGGTCAACGGCCGCAGCAAGGCCCGTTCGTAGTTGTTCACTGGTCTCGAGCCTGCGGCTGAGGAGTTGTGACTCGTCAACGAAATCCTGAAGGCGCCGTCCAATTTGCGCGCGTTCCTTAACGACCCGTCGATGGTGCTCCTCCGCCTTGTCCGCTCGCTCCGTGGCAGCTTTGAACGACTCGTTGTTCTGTTCGACAACTGTTGCCCTGCCCTCAGCTGCACCGATGGCGGAGGCGGCGTGGAGTGCATCAATGACCGAGCAGCCCGCTTTGTGCTTGAGGTCCACCCAGTCCAGGCAGCCTTCGCCTCCGTCGGGTAGTGCGTCATGCAGCGCCCGCAGCTTCTCGTCGAGGTCACTCATTCGCGCCCTCCGTGGTGCCTGTCAGCCTCGATAAGCTTCGCCAGGCCATGCTCCGACATGTCCATGGTTCTAAGCCACGCCACAATCGCAGCGCGCTCCACCGTTTGGCCTGCCCTGTAGGCGCCGCAAACTGGGCATGGACTCCCGGGCGAGTAGCTCACGGGGCCGTAGCCCCAGTGCGGTTTAGTGCAGATGTGGTTCATGATTCACCCTCGGCGCCAAACATCAGCCTGACAAGGATTGCAGCAATGATAATCAGGGCTAATTGCACCATTGGTGACCCTCCATACATGGATTTCGTTTCAGTGAACAATCTAACAATCATTGTATCAGTTCTCGCCACTAGCGGCGATTGGTGGGCTAGTGCCGTTGATACGCACCGAGCGGCGGAGCACACTAACGACTAGCCGGTCCACCATGGCGGTGACTTGGTCTAGAACTAACCAGCGGTTACTGGGCAAGGTTACAACCGTGTGCGCATAGGTGTTGATCATCTCACCGTCGGCGGATGCCGGTATACACGCGGTGATCGTATACCCACACGGTAGGGTCGGATGCGCCGCTACCTCAAACCAGGGCACGATATGCAGCCCCTCGGCGTAGGTTACCGACTCAATCAGCCCCGCCAGCTGTTCGCCCCTTAGAACCCTTAGGTCTACCACGCCGCTTTCCAGGCGAGCCATCGGCATTGCCACTAGGTGAGGAATTCGACGCGGTTTGGTTACGGACATCCTTTTGTGATCCCTTTCGAACTAGAATTAGTGCCTCGACACCGGCAAATGCCGCACCACGCAAACTCAGCCAGTCATACAGCTCAGCAAGAGCGGAAGCGCGCACCACAGGGTCGGGGGCTTCGAGTTCAATCTCCCAATCGAAGCTTGCATCGACGGGGCGAGAGTAAGTCGCTGAACCTTCCTTACCCTTACTGTTAACCGTGCTCCCCATAACCAGCTTACGCTGGCGTGCAAGATTTTCAAGGGTATTCCTTATGTAAGAATAGCGCTCCCTGTAGGTGGCGGATACCTTGTCTTCAAGGCGCTCCCACCCGTGGGGCTTATCGGGCATCGCGTCTAGGATGTGGAGCATATCCCCCGTGGTTACGGGGATAAAGCCCGCCGCGGATTCAAAGTGTGATTCGATCTGGCGCCGGCACCAGTCCATTGCCTCACGCTTATAGTGTGCCGCGTCGGCTTGTCGGCGTACAAGTAGATCCGCCGCGCTGGGCTTGTGTTCTGGTGGTGCCATGTTTGATAACGCTGACATGGCGGGAGCTACACTGTCAAGGTATATTCTATTCATGATATTTGGGTAATCTGGCTTACGGATACACAGAGCAGGATTCCGGGAATCGAGTCTCCCACTGGCAGTCAAGCTCGGGTGCCACATCGGCACACTCGAGCGCGGATGCTAGCTGGTAGTCGCTCGGGGCGCAGTATTCGATTTCATGTCCGATACAGCTATCCAGCTGGGCTTGGGTATAGGTGCGATCGGGGTAGCAGCTAGCGCGGATAGTGCAGATCGTATCGGCGCGCATCTCACACGCGCTCGCTGTAGTTGCGTCGGGGCCATCGGGGGAGCTACTGGCACCACAGGCGCCTAGCAGTAGCAGGGCAAATCGGGGAATACTGCGCATTGGGTAACCTTGGGGGATAGCGGGGTAAGATACTAGCTCCTCCTACGACAATCGCGGAGGAGGCTAGGTTCCGCCTTATTATCGGCTCGCCAGCGACATCGCACCGTCAAGCGCGCGTCGGTTCAGGTTGGCGCCAGCTCCCCACTGCAGGTCCGCGAATCGCGACTGATCGGTACCACGGCCGCGCTGGTGAGTAAGGTACTCGGTGACCGCGTTAAAGGCACCCCAGGCGGTACCGCGCGTCATGTCCGAGCCGGCGCCGGATTCATAGTTCTCCAGCACCTTGGCATACACGCGCCCACCGGTAGACTCCTCGGACACCTCATCCTCGGTGTCCGCCCACTTACTGAACACGTATCCAGTATACTCCTTGAGGGATTCCTCAGTGCATGGCTTCGAAGCCATGAACTTGAACTGATCCGCCGCGGCGACGAACTCCATCCCGGCCACCGTGATCGCTTCGCGGACCTGGCCGATAAGCTCGATCACACTGCCAGTGTGGCGAAGCCGAAGCATGCGGGAAAGCTTGCTAGACATCGCGTGAGCGAAGGTATTCTGGCACACGACACGGTTACCAGGCAGGCCAACCGACCACGGGATGCTCCCATCGTGGCTGTTACCGAACAGGACGCGCTGCTCGATAACATCGCCGGGGATGATTTCAACCTGCGAACCCACCGACTCGCCATAGATCCACGTCTTGGCTTTGTAGGCCCCGGCATTGAGACTGGAGATCGCGCCACTGTCGAGGAGCGCTTGCACCATATCGAAGGCTTCCGAATCTTGGACCACCTTGTATCGCCGGCCAACCACGCCAAGCGCTTGACGCTTACCACTGGTGTAGGTTCGAATGGTCGCGAAAGCATCGGGGACCGATTCACCATCGGCGGTAAACAGCTGCTCTTTGACGACCGTTCCGGCAAGCTCGGGCACGATGGCCAGGCACTCCGCGAGCGTGGCACAGTCGTTGGCGTTGTTATAGCCCCCCCTGCCCTGCCTGTTTGACCCACTGGTGATGTCCGCGTCATCGGCAGTCATCATGGGCGCCTTGGGGGCCGGAACGGTGTAGATCGGGCGGATCGGAGCGCTGGGGAGATCAAGCTCCAGAGCGGCAAAGCGATCGGATGAATCGTGGGACATGGTGTGTATCCTTGTTTGTGTTGGGTAAACTTCGCTCCCAGCTAGCCTTACCACTATGGTAAGACCAGCTTAGCGCGCGGTTTAGCTAGCGTGAACCTTGCCGCGCGATACGTACAAGTCGACCGATCCGTATGGCTTGCTAGCCGCGCTTAGCTCATCGCCCGCCGCGTGGCCACGATCCCAAAAGCCCGCGCCGTGCCCATTGCGAGTAAGCCAAAAATCATACCCTGCCTGCTCGTCGGTCCAATCAGCGGCATAGGTGGCAGAGTGGTACTTTTGGAACTCGCGGCACTCGCGGATGATCTCGCGCAAGGTGGGCAAAGCGATATCGTCAACGCTGTATTCCGTCTCAAGCGAATCGCCCATGTCGCCATCGGCATTCATATCCGTGGACGACCACAGCGCACACTCGATATAGGCGCGGGTAAAGTCATCGAGTGAGTCAATCAGGTCTGATTTGTGTTTGGCCATGGCTTACTCCGTTCCGCAGTCGTAACCGGCGGCCCAAAGCGAACCAATAAACTTGCCAGCGCTGCTAGTGACGCGGTTATTCATGCCAAGGGTAACCCAACCCATACCGCAACCTTCGCACTCGCGGCGTGTGTACTGGTGACTGGCAACGATGCTCTTGCCTCCGTGGCGCTCATACGTGGGGGGCTGGTGAAGGCTGGTGATCCATTTGTGCTTCATACTCGTTAGACTCCGGTTGACTGGGTTGGTTCCAACAATCGACAGACTATTATCGTACCGAGCCAGCGGCAAGCTCAACAGTGGCCGAGCCAGCCGACCGAGCAATCGCGGCGGGCCTACCCGGCATGGTGGCACTGTTGCCCATATCGGCGAACCATCCGCACGGCTCGCCAGCGGGGGCATCATCTGGGATCAGTGCAGACCAGGCAGGCGACAAGGCAGCGAGAGCGCACTCTAGGCTTCGCAGTTGCGCGAGTAGTTCGGTTCGCTTATCCATGAGTTGACCATACCATGATGGTATCGGCCGTCAAGCCCATACTGTAGCAGTAAGGCGAATATTTGTAGGGCGGGCTTGTATCATTAGATAGGGCAGCGATTCACGTGTAGTGTCGTGGTGTTAGGCCATGCAACACCCGTGCCAAATGCCAGGGGGGTCCAAATTGTCATACCTAAGACCATTGAGCGCAGCCATGTCGGGCGCTCAATACCTCGAGGATAGTGCATCGGCACGCAATACGCGGGCATAGAAGGCAGAGGGAAACATGCATCGTTGCCCCACGGTGGGTATAGGGTAAGTAGGCGTACGGTTTCCCTTTTTGGCCTGGCACGGAGGGTGCATAGCCCCCAAAATGTATACTACCAGTTTGGAATCGTGACGCAATGCAGCAATACACCCAAATATGGCACTTCCTGCCTTGGGCGCCCAGCTGTTACAAACCTCTTGACGACCCATACGATTATAGTAAGGTGGTGGAAGTCGCTGGAGGACAGCATGCGGTACAAGATCAGCATCGAGATTCACATTGCGGAAGTGCCCGACTCTGTTATTGTGCCCGATACCGCACTGCCGCCAACTAACTGTAACAACAAGGGTGGCAAAGAATGGACAGAACATATGGACCCTACCGCAACACACGAGGGACATGGCGAGTCGTCATTCGATCCGGCGTTGGTCGAGATGCTGCGAGCAAGTCGTTCAATTTTGCATCGGAAGCTAAAGCACTCGAGTTCGCGGCCATCAGTAGGAAAGAAGCAGCGCTGAAGTCGGTCTCTATGGCGATCGAGGAATACCTCGAGGCCAAGAGGCTACGAGGTGACAGACCAGGCACGGTCAAAACGGCTTGGTACTTCATTAGTGGCCTACTGGGACCTGTATCCACCCTGCCCGTCGATAAGGTCACCCCTGCGCGGGCCCTACAGCTCTACCGCGACTACCAGACCGGCCGTGCCGTGGCAACGCACCAGGGTGCGCTCAAACATGTCAAGGCATTCTTCGCCTATTGTATTAAAATGAAGTTGGTGGCGTCGAACCCCTTTACAGCCGTCGAATCTACTGGTAGGCGGCGACGAGGTAAGAAGCAGTTGCGGATCGACGAAGCCAGCCGGCTCTACCAGTGGGCGATCGACCGTGCCGACCACTGTGACGATGCACTGGCGGTTCTGATGGGCCTGGTTTTGGGCATGCGCGCGTCGGAGATCATCGGGGTGGTGAAACGCGACCTCGACGACGGCGGAAGGGTACTTTGGATCGAAAGGCAAGGCCCGGGTGGCACCGAGGTGAAGACGCAGGCGGGTGTAAGGCCGCTTACCCTTCCTCCCGAGGTGGCGGGCCCCCTAATGTTGCGCGCCAAGGCTACCGTGGGGCGGCTGTTGCCCTACCGGCGCTGGTGGGTGCGCGATGCGGTAAAGCGGGCCTGCCTGGCAGCTGGGGTCCCCATTGTGTGTGCTCACAGCCTGCGGGGTAGTTCCGCTACCGCGGCCCTCGAAGCCGGCGTTGCCGCCTCCGCGGTTGCTAAGGCGTTGGGCCACTCGGGCACCAAGGTGCTGCATGAATCCTATGCAGCGCGCCGATCGGGCGATTCCGCACGGGTTGCGAAGGTGGCAGAGAGGTTGGGCGCCGGGGAAAGAACTGGGCTCATGTTTTCCCCCGACGCCCCTGAGTCCGACCTACCGAAAAGTACCGCCGAATTCCTTAACTAGTTTCGGTACTTAGTCGGGGCGACAGGATTTGAACCTGCGACCCCTAGACCCCCAGAGACGTATAAACCTAACAACTTCATCAACCTATGTCAATTTTCGTTGGCCCGGCAGTGCGGACTCCGGTGTAGGTTGGTGAAGTTGCTTGGGAACACGGCTCCGAGGGGAAGATGTTTGTAAATAGGTGTTGACAAACAGCACAAAAAAATGGTAAGATATTGTATGAAGTAAAGTAGGGAAACAATCAGTTTCCTTACTTGGTTGTGTGCCCTGCCGGGGGCACTCCGGTCCTCGCTTCGCTGCGGTCCTCGCATAAGAGTTTCCTTCTATATACTATAAGGGTATATGAACCAAGCCGACCTTCCTGAGACCTTCCGTAAGAACGTCAGAGTTCAGCCCAACGGCTGCTGGTTCTGGACGGGCAGTAGGTACCGTAATAACCCGATCTACAAATCGGGTGAGGTCCATGAGCCGGCGTTTGCCTTTGCCTGGGCCCACAAAAACGGGCCCCGACCTAAGGGCTACGGACTGTATAGGGGTTGCCAGGGGATTGCCTGTGCCAACCCTGACCACAGGGTTCTGCTCCCTGAGGGGCTGGGGAAAGCCAGGTCGGCCCTGCGCGTGTCGGTTGCACGAAAGCGCCGTGAAGCACGCGAGTTTTTTGAAGCCGAGGCCAAGCGCTTGAGCCTCCCGGCGGTACGATAATCGTATGCTCCTCCCCGGTCCACGCTCCCCTGAGGAAGCCTCAGCTGCTCGCTACGCCGAGGCACAGGCGCGGCACATCTCACTCCTCGCCGCCTTCGAGCGCGCCCTGCGCATCACGGATGAGCTGTACCAGCGCCTCGAGAAGGAGATGTACGAGCCCAACCCGGCCAGGGCCTACAACCCGAACCATGCGCGCGATGCGGTCAGCCTAAGCCGATCGCTAGCCCAGGCGGGTGCAGTCCACGCCCGGCTCCTCAACGATGAGTCCGCACGGGCGGACGCCATGTCGGATGCGGAGAAGGTGGAGTACATGGTCGCCGCCCTCAAGGCCAAGCCGAGGTCCATTCGCGAAGCGGTAGCGCGGGAGCTAAACGGACCTTGATCCCCGCCGCCTTTCGTGCCTATCGGCCACCCACGGATATGCACTTCGTGTTCAAGGCGTGGATCTCCTCCTTCGAGGGCTCCCCCTGGGCTGGTGTGGTTCCCGCCCACGTCTACTACGACATCGCCAAGATGAGCATCAACCAGCTCCTCCACCGGGGCATGAAGATCGCCCTGGCGGTCAACCCCGACGACGATAACCAGATCATCGGGTTCATCGCCTACGAGTCCTCGGGGCCTCTTCTGCACTACCTCTTCGTGAAGGACCTGTTCCGCGGGGAAGGGGTCGCCAAGGCGCTCCTAGCCTTCGCTGGCTTCGACCCATCGGGGCCCGTCTTTCACACCTTCCGAACGCCAGATCTGAGCAAGCTGCGCCGCATGGTGCACCGACCTGGTTTTGCGCGCCGGAAGGCTCCATACAGCCTCGCCAAGGATGGGCCGCTTGCATGACAAGAAAATCGCCCTGGTTCGCTTCCGTGGTCCGGTCTGGGTCGATGGCCTGGGCATGGTGGACAAGCTCGATACTACGCCCGACCCTGACACTGGTAAGGCCCGGCTCGAGGGAGTCAGTATCACCTGGCTCGCCGAGGAGTGCCTGTTGCGGGTCTCCACCAGTGCCGGTGAGACGCTCATCAGCGCCGAGTGCAGCATGAAGCCCATCTATGAGGCTTTTGCGGGCACCAAGGGCGCCAAGAAATAAGTTTTTGCGGGGTTGGCGGAATCGGGTCCCGAAGTGGGCTGCCCTAGACGCGAGGGGCAGCAGCTCCCGAAGCTGCTGGTTCAAGTCCAGCACCCCGCTCTTTTGTTTGTCGCCGCGCGCCGACTAGGGCTGCCCTCGAAGGGTTGGCCAGCGCGCCCTAATTTCTGTCGTTCGACCGCGCATTCTTTAGTGGCCTCAAGGAGAAGGCTGAGAAGGCCACCAGCCGTGTTGGCCTTGACGCCGTCATTGCGGCCTCCATCCTCGCGGACCTCTTTCCTGCGCAGCGTGAGGTCATAAACGATCCCTACCCGCGCAAGGCAGTCCTCTGCCCCCGCCGCGCAGGCAAGAGCTGGACGGCACTGTCGTATGCCTTCCACACGGCGCTAGTCAAACCCGGTTCGCTGGTAGCTATCGTTACCCTAACGGCAGGCTCGGCGCAGCGGATTTACTGGACCACGCTCCTCAAGTATGGGCGGAAGTACGGTCTCAACCTGGACCGCCAGGGTGGTGTAAACAACACCAGCCTCACGATCACCCTCGAGAACGGCTCGGTCCTTTTCCTCGTCGGTGCCGCAACCCGGTCCGAGATCGAGAAGCTCCGCGGCAACAGCTATGATCTGGTCGTCATCGACGAGTGCAAGTCCTTCAGCGCCGGTGTCCTTGCCGACCTGACGGAGGATGTCCTCGACGCCGCTACCGCCGATAGTGGTGGAACCATCATGATGATCGGGACCCCCGGCAACGTGCTAGCCGGACCCTTCTACGAGGCTACCTTCAAGGGCTTCACCAAGATCCCGCCCGATGGCGACGGCGACCCCTACCCGGTTAGTCGTACCTTCGTGGCCCCGGAGCCGTACTGGTCCACCACGGACCACACCCCCGAGTGGTCGTTCCACAGCTGGACCCTCGCCGACAACACCGCCAAGCCCGAGGGCTGGCAGAACGCGCTCCTAAGTAAGAAGCGGAAGCGCTGGTCGGATGACAACCCCAAGTGGAGGCGCGAGTACCTCGGTGAGTGGGCTACCTCCGATGACGTTCTCGTCTATGCCTACGCGGGCATATTGGCTGCCGACGGGGAGCGTGATTGTCGAGTTACCTGGCAACCACGGTTCGGTGGTGGATTCAACAAGTGGGGCCTCACCGAGGGTGAGGAGTGGCGTTACATCCTGGGTTGCGACCTTGGCTTCGAGGATGATACGGCGATTGTTGTTCTGGCGTACTCCCTCACTCACGATACGCTGTATCAGGTTTACGACTTTAAGCAGAAGCACCTCACTGCCAGCCAGGTTGGCGAGAAGCTAACCTCGGTCCAGGCTGAGTTCGGCGGCAAGATTGAGGTCATGGTCTCAGACTCGGGGCCCATGAAGCAGATGCTTCAGGACCTGAATGAGCGCTACGGCCTCGGCCTCATCCCAGCCGAGAAAAGCCAGAAGTTCGATCATATCGAACTCCTCAATTCCGACCTCATCGACGGGAAGTTTAAGGTCCGGCGCGACTCCGAGCTGGTTCACGAGTGGCTCCACCTCCAGTGGGACCTCGAGAATCAAACCCGGGAGGAGGCCGTCCGCAAGGGGAAGCTGGTCGAGGATCGGCGCTGCGCCAACCACCTCGCCGATGCCTGTCTCTACGCTCACCACTTCAGCATACATCATTTCGCGAGGACCCGTGAGACGTCCGTCAAAGAGGGCACTCCGGAGTGGTACCGCGAAAAGCGCGATGCCGATATGGCCGCCATCACTGCCCGGCGACGCCGCGAGCGCGAAGGCCACGCCCACCTTGACGAGTTTCGAGCCGACATGCGAGCCGAACAAGAGGAAACCGCTTATGACGAGCTGCGCGATGCCATCTTCAACTAGCCCGGTCCAGTCGCTCGAGGATATCGAGTGCCTCCTGGCGCTGATGAAGTCCTTCGGTGTCGCCATCTGCGAGTTGCCCGGCGGGCTCAAGTTCGTCATGGCCCCGGACATGTCACAGCCGGTGCGCCCCACCAATGCGGTTCCCGACGAGCCTCCGCCGCGCACCGTCCACGATGATCCGATGCTCTACATGGACGGCGTTGTCCCCGACTTCCGCTCGTTCTAAAGCGATACAATAATAGTGTCAGACCATAACGACCTCCACTGGTGGTGGGACTCGCCCGAGGGCAAAGCCCACGAGATGCTCATCCCCACGGTTAGGGCCATCGAGGAACTCCAGATGGAGATCCACCGGCTCAACCTGCGCTGCGCGAAGCTGTATTCGAACCGCGAGCTGATGACCCTGTCGTGGGGCACCTCTCAGCTGCGCGAGGTCCAGCACAAGCCGGCCTCCATGAACACGGAGAACCTCTGCGCCTCCGTCGTGGAGCGCATGTACTCCTTCGTTGGGAAGAACCGCCCCAAGGCCACCGTGGTTACCCACGATGGCTCCTTCGAGCAGCGCCAGCAGGGCGAACTCCTCGATCGCTTCCTCTATGGCGAGTTCCTTCACCACAACGTGTGGGAGAAGGCGCAGCTCATGTTTCGCGACGCCTGTGTGTTCGGCACGGGCTACCTGCGCGTCGATATCGACCCCACCGACGGGGAGCTGTTCATCGAGCGCATCCTGCCCGATGAGATCATCGTCGACCAGCGCGAGTGTGTATCCGGTGGCGAGCCGCTTCAGATGCACCTCCGCCGCGTGGTCAACCGCCGCGTCCTGCGCGCGATGTACCCGGAGGCCGCCCTCGAGATCGACGGCGCCAAGTCGGCGTGGATTTCATACCGCGAGCCCGCTCAGGACTACCTTGTGGTGGTCGAGAGCTGGTCGCTCGTTGGGAAGAAGCACGTCATCGCCATCGAGGGCGCCACACTTGTGGATGAGCCCTACAACCGGAAGCGATTCCCGTTCGTCAAGCTCTCCTACTGTGAGCCACTGACTGGTTACTACGGTCGCAGCCTCGTTGAGCAGGCGATGCCCTACCAGCAGCGGATGAACCGGCTGAACTGGGTCATCGAGCGCGGCCAGGAGCTGTACGCGGTCCCGCGCATCTTCATGGACGCCGCTTCCCAGATGGTGAAGCAGCAGTTCGATAACGAGCTGGACCGCATCTACTACTTCCGCGGCACCCCACCACAGGTGGAGATCTGGCCCGCGGTCAGTGCTGAGCTGTACGCAGAGCGGGTCCACATCCGCGAGCAGTGCTTCGCCGACCTCGGTATCAGCGAGCTTTCCGCGGGGGCTAAGGCGCCCGACGGTTGGCGTGCCGACTCGAGCAAGGCCCTCCGCGAGATGAACACCATCGAGGACCAGCGCCATGCACCGGTTGCGCAGCGCTACGAGAAGTCGATGCTGGACATCGCAGAGCACATGGTTGAGCTGTACGCCGGCTCTAAGCGCCCCCGCAAGACCGTGTGGCGCAGTGGCAAGGTCGCCGAGTCGGTCGACTGGTCCGAAGTGGACCTGGTCCGCGATCGCTACACGATGATCATCGAAGCCTCGTCGATTCTGAACATGACGCCAGCTGCGCGCCAGGACCAGCTCGATGAGTGGACCAAAAAGGGGTGGATCACCCCCGAGGAAGGGCGGGCCATGTACGACCACCCCGACCTCGAGGCCAGCATGAGCCTCACCACCGCTGC
The DNA here is from genome assembly GCA_046594875.1 of Vicinamibacterales bacterium. GTDB lineage: Bacteria > Acidobacteriota > Vicinamibacteria > Vicinamibacterales > SCN-69-37 > SYFT01. The sequence continues at coordinate 27,622 of JBKJQX010000206.1, read as the reverse complement.
GGTTAAGAACATCGAGTGGACCATCGGCCAGCTTCAGAAGGGCATGAAGATTATGCCCGACCCGCTGCAGCACCTCGAGTTTGGCGTTGCCAAGGTCCAGATGGCTTACCTCGATGCCTCAAGGCAGGAGGCCCCCGAGTCGGTACTGGAGAACATGCGCCAGTGGATCGAACTCGCTAACCACATCCTGAACCCTCCGCAGGACACGGTCCTTCCGGCCCCTGGTGCGCAGGGAGTTGTTAACCCCTCGCCCGATGCGCAGGCAGCCATGATGGGCCCGCCTGGCATGCCCCCTGGTGGCGGCGCTCCCCTGAACATCCCCACTGGCCCCACCGGTGCCCCCATCCCTGCCATCGCCACACGGCACAGGGCACCCCGATTCAATCGCTTTAAGGCATAAATGACCACTCCGACCGACATCGTCGCGCCTCAGCTCGCTGTTACCGACTCCGGTATTGATGCTACCCGCGAAGCCTTCCTGGCTTCCTTCCCCGAGGACCCCTCCGCCGTTGAGACCGCCGCTACTGAAGTCGTCGCACCGGAAGCCCCTGCCCCAGTCGCAGAGGTTGAAGCCACTCCCAGTGAAGTCGCCCCCGAAGCCAAAGAAAGCGAAGCCCGGTCCTACCGCAAGCTCCTCGCCCGTGAAGCCAAACTTCGTGAAGATGCAAAGGCGCTAGAGACTGATAAGGCGGCCGTCGCCGAGTTTAAGAAGCTCCAGTCGCGCGCCAAGGCCGATACGGTGGGCTACCTCAGGTCCCTTGGTCTCAGCCAGCCTGAGATCATGTCCGCACTTGCCGAGGCGCAGATCGCCGACCTCGGTGACCTCGCCCCCTCCGAGGCGCGTGTTCAGCTCGCGGCGCGCAAAACAGAGCGGCTCCACGCAGAGATGGAGGAGAAGCTGGCGGCGCAAACCGCGGCAGCCACCAAGGCTATCGAGGAGCGCGAGGCGCAGCACTTCATCCAGCAGTACCAGGCGGGCATTACCTCCTTCGTGGCCGGCACCGAGCTGGCCGCATTCCCCGAGCTGGCGCGTGTCGCGGCTGCCGGTAAGCCGGTCGCTCAGGCCATCTGGCAGACCGCCCTCGAAATCTCACAGGCCAACCCCACTGGCCCGGCGCCGACCTACGCACAGGTTGCGGCCCACCTCAATTCACAACTAGCGGAGCTTGCCTCCGTTGTATCCGCACCGACCCCGACTGCATCGGTGCCCGCCACTCCGCCCGTTATGGCTGCTCAGAAACCCGTCCTTCGGAACAGTTCAACTCAAGCACAACCTAGTCCGGCACCCGAGCCGGAGGGCCTTTCGTACAACGAACTCCGCGAGAGAATCCGCAAGCAAGTTTTCGCTCGTTACGCTGTCGAATAGCACTAGTCGTCGCGCTCCATACCATAACGGTAACAACTAATTCATGTCTGCTATTACTGCTCCTTCTAGTACCAAGGCTGCGCTTCCCGCGCTGTTCAAGGATCTCTTTCCCGACCGCCGGCTCCAGCAGCTGGCGATTCTCAACAACCCGTTCCTCGAGTGGCTGCCCAAGGCGGACGATCTCGAGGGTACCGGGCTGTTCATCCCCTACCGCATCGGCACCCCGCAGGGCTTCTCGAGCCAGTTCTACAGCGGCTCGGTCGAGGCCAATAAGGGCGCTCAGAACAACGTCAGCGCCGGTACCGCCAAGCGCGCGTTCATCGAGGCGAAGGACTACTTCCACGTCGTCAGCCTCGATAACAAGTCGATCCGCCAGGCGCGGTCGAACATGGGCAGCTTCGTCCGTCTCAAGGAGACTGAGATCGAGGATGCCGTCAAAAATATGTCGCAGGAACTGGCCATCCACATGTGGAAGGACGGAACTGGCGTCATCGGCCGCGCGGCCTCGGTCGTTGGCGAAGTCATCACCCTGGTCACCGCCGCGGATGCGGTCAACTTCCAGCCGACCCAGAGCATCCAGGCTTCGGCTACCACCAGTGGTGGTGTGCTCCTGGGCTCGACGGCGGGCTTAGAGGGCGTTGTCTCGAAGGTTGACTTCGATGCCGGTACCGTCACCCTGGGGGCTGGTGGCGTTGCTCGCTGCGGAGTGACCACGAACAGCTACCTGTTCAACCGCGGTAACTACACCTCCTCGGGCAGCCTTCGCATGCTGACCGGCGTGGCCAAGTGGATCCCCACCGTCGCTGAGACCAGCGGCACCTTCCTGGGTATGGACCGCACCTCGCATGTCCAGTACCTCCAGGGCTCGCGCCAGACCTTCACGGGCTCGCTCGAGGAGACCATCAAGAAGCTGCTCACCAAGATGAGCCGCCTCGGCGCTCGCCCGGACTCGGCGTGGGTGTCGTTCAACACCTGGCTGAAGCTCGAGATGGAGCTTCAGGGCCGCGCTTACCGCGAGGACGGTAAGAACAACCCGTTCGGTCTGTCGAGCCTCGTTTACGGTGGCCCGGGTGGCACGATTCGGTTCTACGCCGATCCGTTCATCAGCGATTCGGTGGGCTACCTCCTGAAGCGCGACACGTGGTGTCTCCACCACCTCGATGGCCTCCCGCATGTCGACAAGGCGGACGGCAACATGATGCAGCGTGGCGCGGACTACGACGGCCTCGAGCTGCGTATCCGTATGTGGATGGAGCTGGGCTGCTCCAACATGAAGGACAACGGAACCTTCCTGACGGCCTAATACGATGATGGTATGGGGGCTGGGTAACTGGCCCCCTACCACTGTCTAAGGACACACAAATATGAGTATCAATACTGTTCAGCACGAGCGCCACGCGGGCAGCGGCCAGGATCTGGTCGATGTCGTCGGGTCGTTTGTCACTGCCGGTGCTGCGGCGCCAACTGTCATCACTGGTAAGGGCTTCACTGTTAGCGCCCCCACCGCTGGTGGCGTGTACTCGATCACTCTCGATCGTGCCTATGGTGGCCTCCAGGCCGCCCTGGTCGACCTCGGTGGTGGCGCATCTAATGCCGGCGCCAAGGTTGGTACCTACACCGCTGCGACCGGCATTCTTACGCTTGTCACCGAGGGTGCGACTCGCGGTACCGGAGCCCAACTGACGGGCCCCGTGGTGCACTTCATCGCGAAGTTCATCAAGTACGCGGGCCAGGTCTAGTGGCTAACGCACTCGCGATGTTGCTCGGCAAGGCCGTGGCGGAAAAGATCAAGCGCAAGGGTCCCCCGGAGGACCTGGTTAAAGCCATCAGCGATTTCCGCACTGCCACCTCCGATGTGGATGCCGCGGATGCGTTGCTCTTGGCCGTTAAGCTCGCTGGTGAGTCGGATGATTCCGATCTTGCCGACGAGGCGGAATAGCTTAGCCCGCGCCCCTGAGGCTCTAAACCAGGGGCACCCCTACCTATGGCCATTACTCTTGCATCGCTTCGCACTCGAATTCGTCAGCGCACGGATACTGAGAACAGCGAGTTTGTCACCGACGCGGAGCTGACCCAGCTCATCAACACCTCCTATGCGGAGTTGTATGGGCTGCTGATCAGGGCGTCGCTGCACCGGGCGGAGATTACCTACGCGGTCGTCGCCACCGGGGCCACCTCCTACGATCTGCCGGCGGACTTCTTTGGCCTCATCGGCGTGTACCGCACCGAGGATGAGGACAAGGTCCCCCTCGAGCGGTTCCCGGACAAGTTCCGTCCTGGTACGCGCACCGGCGACGCGACGATGTACAGAGTGGTTGGCACCGACCTGACGCTCTACCCCAACCCGGGGTCGGGAACCTACGACCTGGTCTACATCCCGCTGCCGGGTACCCTGGTCGCCGACACGGATACCATGGACGGCATGCTGGGCTGGGAGGAGTTCGTTGTCCTCGACGCCTCCATCTGTGTACTCGAGAAGGAAGGGTCGAATACGACCACCCTCGAGCGCAAGCGCGCCATGATTCTGCAGCGTATCCAGGACGAGTCGCAGATGGCGGAGTTCACCGAGACTCCACGGCTGCAGAACGTCTATGACTCCTGGCGCGCCCTTGACGACTACGGTAGCCGCGATGATGGGTCGGATTGGTGAGGGTTAAATCCTTCGAGGATGTCGACCGCGCCCTAGCTCAGCTTCGTGGCGGGGCGGAGTCCGCCCTCTCTAAGGGGCACCAGCTGGACGACATCGCGCTCTCCACCACCGAGGTGGCGATTGCCCACAAGCTGGGCCGGCCTGTCCAGGGCTACCTCGTTGTGAAACGCAGTGCCGGGGTCCTCGAGTGGAGCGAGACCAAGGGCAACTCGACGTTCCTCTACCTCCAGGCCAGCGCGCCTGTAACTGTCTCACTGTGGGTGTTCTAAATGGCTGGCCAACCAATCACACTTATTGTTCCCGCCGTCGGGGCTGCGGGCACCACCTATGCCTCGCAGATCAACACTGCCATCGGCGCCCTGGAGGTCGAGCTTGAGCGCAAGGTCGTTCCGGCGGACATGGATATCAACGCCGACCTGAGCTTCCTTAGCGGGGTTGTGAACTCATCGGCCACTGGGGTGAAGCGGCTCGGCTTGACGCTGCAGTCGGAGACCATCCTGAGTGCGGCGGCCTTCCCGATGAGCCTGTTCACGGCCGGCGGGGACGGCGAGCTGTACTTCAACGACAACGCGGGCCGCCAGGTCCAGGTCACCAACAACGGCACAATCAATGTGGCGTCGGTGGGTGGGATTACCGGCACCGGCTATGGGGTCTCCAGCGTTGAGCTGAAGTGGGTCGGCGGTAGCACCGAGTACCAACTGCGGAAGGGGCCCGGCACCAACGACTACGCCTTTCTGCGGTGCGACGATATCTACCTCTCTGATGGGTCGAGTAACTTCATCAAGCTGGCTGCTCCGGCGATTGCCACCGACTACACCCTCACCCTGCCGCCGGCCCTGCCCTTCAGCACCAGCCTGGTTACGCTCGGGCCCACGGGTGACCTCAACTCGACTAGCACCCCAAGTGTAAACGGCCTCACAACGGGCACCCTCGCGGTGACCACCACAAGCGCCTTCACCGGGCAAGCCACCTTCAGTGTCGAGTCGGCGCACCCCACGCGGTCCCAGCACTTCGCCGCCCCGCTTGGGTTTACCAGCACTGCCTCCGGGTCTATCCAGCTTGACGGTCACTGGAAGTCCACGGCGGCGGGCGGCGCCTGGTGCATCCCCCTTGGTTTGGTCCAGGGCCAGCGAGTGTCCTCGGTCGATTTTCACATCAAAACCGATGCGGCTGCCGGCACTCGAGTGCTCGACCTGGGCTTCTACAACAGCGGAACCCTGTTCTCCCTCACCTTTCCCGGTGGGTCTTACGCGATGAACTACTCCTCCGCGGGTGTTGAGGCATCGGTCAACCTGAATGTCACGGACTTCACCGTAGGTGTGGTCAACGGCACGGGCGTTACCTCGGGGCTTATCGTGGCGAGGTTCAGCGCCTCGGTTCTCAACGATATCTTTTGGGGTGTCACCGTGAACTACAGCCGCATCTAATGTTCTCCGACTGGAAAAACATGTCGATCCCCTTCGTCGGGGGCCTCGACACCAAGACGGATAGCAAGCTCGTCTCGCCGCCGTCGCTGACTGTGTGCCAGAACGCAGTCTTCACCAAGCACGGCACCCTGAGGCGTCGGTACGGCTACGCACCGGTGGCGCCGCGCGAGGTTACCGGAGCCCTCATCAGCTCCTACCGCGGCCTGGCGGTGCAGGGCGATCAGCTCCTCATGCAGTCGGCGGAGAAGCTCTACAGCTACGACGCCCTCAGGGCCCGCTATCTCAGCCGGGGTAGTCTCCCCCTCCTCAAGATTGAGCAGTCGGCGGTTACCAGTACCAACAGTGCGCAGTCATTTGCGGATGTCTGCACCCTATCTGATGTCACTGTGGTGGCGTGGGAGGATAGCCGCGGCGGGGTCTATGCCTCGGCATACAATGCTTCCACCGGGGCTGCATATGTAACCGAGCAGCTCATCTCCGCTGTGGGCCAAGGTCCGATGGTGGTGGCCTTCAGTGGCGCCATCCACCTGTTCTACTACAACAGCAGCACCGGCAGCATCGACCTGGTGCGGGTCAACGTCGCGGCCGTGGAGGTCTCACTCCTTGCGGCCCCGCTGATGGTCCTCTCGGACGCCAACGCCAGCTCGGGTGTGTTCGACGTCCAGGCCGGCACCGATGCGGCGTACATCGCCTACCTAACTGATTCGTCCGTTAGTGCAGCCACCGTACGCATCGCCAGGGTGGAGTCTGATGGGACGCCCACTGCCATCACCGATGTGGCCTCGAACGCCAACGTCACCGCGCTTGCGGTCGCCACCGATGGAACCACCGTCTACGTGGCCCAGCTGTGGAATAGCGGCGCCAGTATCGCCGTCCATTGGCTCACGGCAGCCCTGGTCATCAACGCCTCAACCCTTGCGGTTACCCCGGCCGGAAGTGCTAGCACCCGTATCGCCCTCGCCGCCACCAGTGGTGTGGCCACTGTGTTCTATCAGCAGCCGCAGACCGCGATCGGCACCTACACCCCTAACTCGGTGCAGTCGTTCGCCCTGACCATCGCCACCGTCACTGTGGGGCCCACCCTCAGCTTCCGCCACAGCAAGCTCGCCAGCCGGCCCTACACCCACGGGGGCTCAACCTATGTGGTGGTGGCCCACGAGAGCACGTTCCAGTCAAGCTATTTCCTGCTCCGCGCCGATGGCCTGATCTGTGGCAGGGCCAACTATGGCCTCGCTAGCAGCCAGTCGACCAGGACCCGCCTACCCACGGTCCAGTCCCTTGGTTCGAGCCGGTACCAGTGGGCGCCGCGTATCAAGCGCAGGCTGGATGTAGACCCGAACCAGAAGCTGGCGGCGGCCTACACCCACGACACCGCCACGGTGCAGGTGTTCGACTGGGGCCACGATGTGCAGGCCGTCGAATCAGGCGGGGCGGCTTACATCGCTGCCGGCCTCCTGTGGCAGTTCGACGGTGTCAGCCCCGTTGAAAGCGGCTTCCTCCTGTTCCCCGAGGACGTGCTCCTGGTCCCCTCCACCGCTGCGGGGGCCTTGGTATCAACCCTCCAGTATCAGTACCGCGTCTATTGGGAGTGGACCTCCGCCAGTGGGGAGCGCGAGCGATCAGCCGCCCTGCCGTACACCATCTACGACGAGGCCAGCACCTCCACCCCCAAGTTCACGGGGGGCAACAACACCATCACCATTACCGTCCCCAGCCTGTGGCACACCCACAAGGCGGGGGCCCGGTCCAACGCAGCCTTGGTTGTGTACCGCACCGAGGGTAACGGTACCGTGTTCCACAGGTGTTCCTCGACTGATCCCACCACCACTGGGAGTAACGGCTGGGTCAGCAACACCACCACCGCCAACTCGGTCACCTTCACTGATGTGATGGCCGATACGGTCCTCCGTACCAAGGAACTCGACTACCAGAACACGGGCGAGCTTGAGAACGTAGCCCCGGCGGCGGGTAGCCTGGTCGCGCGGTCACAGAGCCGGTTGTTCCTTGCCGGTGGTACTAGCCGCCCCGATACGGTGTTCTATTCGAAGCTCCGTACCATCGGCCAGCCCGCCGGTAGGTTCAACGAGGGCCTCACCATCAAGGTGGACGAGGAGGGTGGCCCGGTCACCGCCCTTGGGGAGCTTAGCGGCTCCGTGGTTGTGTTCAAGCGCGACCGCATCTATGCCACCTCACCTGCTGATACCGGCGCCAGCAACCTAGGCTTCGGCGGCTACGGCACGGCACAGCTGATCAATTCGGATGTCGGCTGCTCCAAGCCCAAGACGGTGTGCCTCACCCCTGGTGGACTTGTGTTTGTCGCGGCCAAGGGTGTCTACCTGTTGGGGCCCAACCTCCAGGTCCAGTACATCGGCGCCAAGGTCGAGAGCTTCGGTACCGCAGACATTGTCTCAACGACTGTGCTGCCGCTGCAGAACACCATCGTGTTCCTAACCAGCACTGGGACCGCCCTTACTTTCAATTATGAGTTCGGCCAGTGGGGCACCTGGACCAACCACCTCGGCCTCGATAGCGTTCTGTGGGGCGATGCCTTTGTGTACCTCGACACCACGGGGCGCACCATGCACCAGAGCACGACCTCCTACAGTGACGGCGGCGTCTTCTATGAGATGCGCGCACGGTTGGCTCCTATCCGCCCGCCTGAGGTTCAGGGTATCCAGGAATACTGGCGAGCCCAGCGGATACAGGTCATCGGCAACTACATGAGCAGCCACGAGCTGCATATCGACGTCTACCGCAACCGCGAGGAGTATCCGATCCAGTCGGAAGTCTTCAAGCCCGATACGGTGCTGAACACCTCCACGTGGGGCAGCGGCACTTGGGGTAGCGGCGTGTGGGGCGGTACCGGTCGCCGCGAATACAAGTTTGATATGCGCTTCGATGAGCAGAAGTGCGAAACGCTCACCCTCGAGTTCTGGGATACCCCAGGCACGGTGGTCGGCGCGGGTTACGAGCTAACAGAGATTGCACTGAAGTGGGCCCTCAAGGTGGGGCTCGGTCAGATCGCAGCTACGAGGAAAGTCTAGATGCCTAATTGGTCACAGGGTGCGCAGGGTGCTATGGGCGGTGCCGCTACTGGTGCTGCCATTGGTGGGCTCCCCGGAGCCCTTGTCGGTGGTGCCCTTGGTGGGCTTGGTGGCCTCTTTGGCGGCTCGAGCAACCGGGAAATGCCGGGCTACGACCAGCGTCAACAGGGCTACATGGATGCCATTGGCGGTGCTCAGGGCCGCCACTCCCAGGGTGGGCAGATCGGTGGCTACGAGCGTAGCGGTGGCGGGCAGCAGTTCCGCACCGGCCAGATGGACCTGGTCCGCCAGCTCCAGCTCCAGGCTTCGGGCCGTGGCCCCTCCCTTGCCGGTATGCAGGCTCAGCAGGTTGCCGGCCAATCCCTGGCTCAGCAGCAGGCAATGGCGGCTGGGGCGGGTCAGGGCAACGAAGCCATGGCGGCTAGGCAGGCTGCAATGAATGCGGGTGGCACCATGCAGAACCTGGCGCAGACCTCGGCCCAGGCGCGTATGGCGGAGCAGATGGGCGCTCGCCAGCAGCTAGCGGGGGTCCTCGGACAGGGCCGCGGCATGGATATGCAGAACGAGCAGTTTAACGCCGGCACGAGCAACCAGCGGCTCCTCGAGCAGGCGCGCATGAACCAGCAGAACAACCAGTTCAACGGTGCGCGGAACGACCAGTATGAGATGGGCCTCCGCGGTATGGAACTCGGCCAGGCTCAGTCGCAGATGGGCGGGCAGACCCCCAACACCTTCGGTACCCAGATGATGTCCGGCGGGGCCAACCTCCTCGCCATGTACGGCATGGGTGGCATGGGCGGTGGTGGCGGCCAGCAGCAGGCGGGCAGTCCCCAAGTGAACGCGGGCAGCTACAACACTAACCCCATGCAGCAAAATTCAATGGCGGGCTACATCCCGGGTATCGGCTAAATGCCCGTCTGGCTCGGAAAGACCCCCGCCGGTGATGGCTGGCGTTACATGCATGAGGATGGCCGCGTCGAGGACGTGGATCCGTCCACCATGGGTATGCCCCCGGGCTGGGCTCCTCCGGGCTTCGAACCAGACCAGGGCCAAACCTCCTATGCGGGGAACGAGTCTCCCCCGGCCGAGGCTGCCCCACCGGTCCTAACCCCACCTGGGGAACCGAGCCTTGGGGTTACCCCCCTTGAGGCGCCACCAGCTGCCCCACAGGCGACGCAAGCTACCCCCGCACCCTCCCCCACCCCCGGCAGTGCTCAGGCCGGCTCCTGGCGCGGTAAGACAGTTGGACCCAACGGCACCCCGGGCGTCTCCAGCAGAGTGGACCGCAAGGCTGCCGCTGCCGCAGCTTCGGACATGGCCTTCCTCGCCCCGGCCGTCAAGGCGCAGAAGGGTGCCATCACTGGCCTAGCGGGGGCCCAGGGTGACGTATCCGATGCGCAGGCGCGGGGCTTCCACGATGAGTCCTTCATGCTGCACGAGCAGCAGATCGCCCGTGAGCAGGAAGTCGTCGCCGTGGGCCAGAAGGCAGCTCGCTGGACCTCCGAGGTTCAGGACGCCATTAACTCGGTGCCCACCATGGATGTGAAGCGCATCTTTAAGAACCAAACCCACCGCGAGTCGATGGGTATGGCGGTGGCCGCCTTTATGGGGGGCTTCCTCCAGCCGGTGCTGGGTACCAACACCCCGATGGATATCATCAACAAGGCCATCGACCGCGACATCGCGGAGCAGACCAACGACCAGGAGATGGCGCAGCGCAAGGTTTGGAACACCAAAGACCTGGCGAAGATGGATATGGACCAGCAGATGTGGGACCTCGGCCAGAAGGATGTTGCTCGGCTGGGTTACCTCACGGCCCTGCAGCGCGAGGTCCAGGGCAAGGTCCAGGGCTACCAGTCGGCCGTGTTTAAAAAGCAGGGCGAGAAGCTCCTGGCCGATGTCGATGTCGGCGTCCGCGAAACCATCATCCGGTTGCAGCAGCAGTACCGTGCCCACTACGAGACGCAGCGGCACAATCAGGTTGCCGAATCAGAGATGTCGATGTCTCGCAGGGATGCGAATACCCGCGCCGTCGCGGCCGAGAAGGCGGCCAAAGACGCAAAGCACACCGCTAACTTCCTCCACGGCGATACCGGTATCCGCGCTAAGGGCCCCAACGCCTTCCAGGGTGGCTGGATCGCTCCTAACGAGAAGATCCGCGAGGAGGCTAACGGTAAGCTTCAGGGCTACAACAACGGCTACAAGGATGCCGAGGCAATCAAGAGATTGCTCCACGGCAACTTCGGGGCCCCCGGCTCTGAGGAGCGCAAGCGTGCTGGTGCGGCGGTTCAGCGTGCAGCATTCCAGCTGATGTCGCAGGTCCCGGGCCTTGGCCAGAAGGAGGACATGGCTCAGATGAAGGGCGTCTTCGGCGGTGACCGCGACGGTGTATTCAACTTCGCCTCGGCCGACACTGCCAGGAAGGTGCTTGAGGACCTCCAGGACTCAATCTCAGGTAACGCCAAGTCGTATGCCAAGGGCCTTCAGTACGACCCGAACGATAGCGTCGACTGGGAGCCCCCGACCATCGCCCCCGAGAAGACCGACACTGGTAGTCGGTTTGGTGATAGTGCCCTCGACCTTGAGGGAGCCCTCAGGGGTGACCCCGAGCTTAGTGTTAAGAAATCGCTCCGGGGTATCGTTGATGAGATCAAAGCCTTCCCTGGCGCGATCAACGACCCCGAGGCGAGGAACAAGATGGACCGCGCCATCGCTGTTCTTGAGTCGATGCCGCTCGAGCAGCGCACGGTGACCATGCACCCAGGCGGCGAAGCTGAAGCCCAGACGGCAGAACACTCGGGGCGTAGCGGCCTTGATTGGCCCCTCCTTGGCGATGCACAGGTGGATCCCCTCGTGCTTCTTAAGGCGTACCGCGAATCACCACCGGACGTTCCCGGGGATTATACCCCTGACCGCGCCGCCGAGGATGCGGGGCTTGGTGCAGGCTACCGCCAGTTCCAGAAGAATCTGAAGGGCGGCAAGTAGTGGGCGGTATCGTTCTAATCAACCCGGATGGGGTTGAGGAGTCGGTAGGGCCCGGCCGCGTCAAGGATGCGCTAGCGGCTGGTTACACCACGCGCAGTGGTGATACGGCTGCTCTGCGTAACCCGTCGGGCTCTACCACCACGGTTGCCGTCGAGGATGTAGGTTCGGTTGTCGGCCCTGGTACCACCACCGTGGATACCGGTACCCGCCTAGGCGACCTCCAGGGGCGGTGGGACGACTCTGAGTATGGGGGTATTGGCGGTGGAGCTGCAGCTCTTGGTCTAGGCGTTGCCCGTGGGGCTACCTTCGGGCTATCGGACCTCCTCGTTGATGACGAAACTGCGGCGGGATACCAGCGCGAAAACCCGGGCCTGGACCTGGTCGGCAACATCGGCGGCTCAGTCCTGGGTGGTGGGGTCACCGGCCTAACCAAGGGGGCTGCTTCCCTCGGTGCCTCGCTAGCTCCTGGTTCCAAAGCGGCTGCCAGTCTGATCGCGGGTGGTGCCGAGGGTATGGCATTTGGCGCGGGCCAAGCCGCCAGCGCGCTCATCATCAAGAATGAGCCACTCACTGCCGAGTCTGTGTTCACCGAGTTTGGTACCGACATCTTCCTAGGCGGGGCCTTCGGTGCAGCGGGTGGCCTTGCAGGTCACGGCCTCGAGCAGGTTGGTAAGAAGCTCATGGGGCGGTCGGCGGCTAAGCTTGCTGATAATCTTGATCCTGAGCATGCCCTCGCTGCCAACGCGGCTGAAGCCACTGCTGTGCCGCTCAACAGCGCCAAGGGCAAAGTGCTCACCGAGGACTTCGTTAGCGGTCTCGAGGGCGCTACTGGGATTGCGGATGACCTGGCGGTTAAGGCGCGGTCGGCTGCACAGGTGGAACTACCCTCCGAGACCCTGGGCCGCCATGCTCGCCTCACCCGCGATTGGCTAGAGCCTGCGTGGGCAGACCTCACCTCGCGGGCCAATGCAGGGTCACTCAACCCGGAGCTGGAGGCTTTTGTTAAGAAGAACGTTCCCGGCATGCGGCGCATGGTTCGTGACCTAACCGAGATCCCAAAGAAGTTCTCCGAGCTTGATGCACTGAATCGGCCCGAGCTGCTCCGTCGCGGCGGTAACGCTGCCGTCAAGGCAATGGATCCAGACGAGTTTCGTGCCCTAGCTGTCAAGCTTCACAACGCCCGCGAGTCGGCGCGTACGCTGCATCAGAAAATCGGCGGTTCGTGGATGAACGAGTCTATCGACGAAGCAGTTGCGGTGGATCGGTTCGTTAAGAAGACCAGCTCGGCCCAGCTTTCCCCTGAGGTGGAGGGCTTCGCCAAGGGCTACGAGGCCGCCAAGGAGGGCCTGTTCTCCAAGCTTATGGTTCGCGATGGCGTAGCTAAGAAGCGCCAGCTTGAAGTATTCGCAGAGATGGGCGCCGACGATGCAACCCAGGTAGCGAAGTCGTACTCCGCTATGGTGCAGAATGCCGAGGGTATGGCCAAGGCCATGGGCTCGGATTTCGCGGTCCAGGCTGCGCAGCTCACCGACGAGCTTGCCAAGGTCAAGGGGGCGCTCAGCTCCATAACTGGGAAGGTTGATCCCAACGCCCCGAACATGTCGGCCATGCAAACCATGGTTGCCTTCGGCCTGGTCAACGAAGCCCTCCCAGACATCGATGGTCCGGCGGATGAAATCCTCGGCCTCTGGCTGGCGGCGAAGGTTGGCAAGATGGGCTCCACCGGTGTGGCGGCCAAGGCGGGGAAGTCTGGTATCGGCTCCTGGCTCAGCAGTACCAGCAAGCGGGTTGGTTACCGCGTCGGGGCCCAGGGCGGTGGTGTAGTTGCAGGTGGGATAAAGGGTGCTGCCATGAGCACCATGACCGGTCGCCTGGTCGACGGCATCATGGGCAACACTGCCGGCCTTGCCAGAACCACTGGGAGGGCTGTAGCACGTGCGGAAGGGGTCGTAGGCAAGCTAGTCCAGGGTGCGGGCAAAGTCTCGCGTAGGGCAGCTCCGTTCGCTCCAGGGGCATACCTCAAGTCCCTCAAGTTTGCCGACCTGGACCACGACAAGGGCATGTCCGCCTTTGAGCAGCGGGCGGCGGAAATCCGCGCCAACGTAGCGAACAGCTATGGCGTCCAGAAAACCGTACTTGAGAACCTCGGCGACCTCGCCATGACCCACCCGGGTGTGGCGGACAAGACTATCTTCCAGGCCGACCGAGTCATGAAGTTCCTTGGCTCTAAGCTTCCCCGCGATCCCGGTACTGTGCAACGGCTCGGCCGGTCGGGGTGGAAAGCCTCGGCGCAGGATGAGGCGAAGTTCGCCAGGTATACCCGCGCGGCTCTCGATCCCGATGGGGAGCTTGAGCGGTTCGCAGATATGGATCTAACCACCGAGGGGGCGGAGGTCCTACGTACTCTGTACCCGGCGAAGTTTGCCAAGTTCCAGGAGTACATCGCGGTCAACCTACCGGCCCTCCAGGACAAGCTCAGTTACCCCGAGCAGGTGCAGATGAGCATCCTGTTCAACGTTCCCGTCACCTCTCTCATGCGCCCTGAGTTCGTGAAGGCATCGCAAGCTACCTTCGCTGCCGACGCTACCGCCGATCCCGTTAGTCAGCAGCCCGCCGGTTCCGGTGCGGCGTCACCCCTCACGTCTGCTCAGCAGCTTCTCACTCGCTAAGGATACTATAAGTTTATGGTTGATTCACAGTCCATGCAGGCGGTCGCCGTCAGCGCCACCACCACCTATTACAGCGCCCCATTCGGCGGTGGAGACTGCCCTAATTGGAGTCTTCATTTCGACTGGACGGGTACCCCTACCGGAACCATCACCCTGTGGAAGACCAACAAGCCGGATCCGATTCTCACCTCGGATGCGGATTGGGTTCAGGACACGGCCCTCACCTTTGTTAGCCCCGCCGGTAGTGCAAGCAAGGGTGGCTACGAGGTCGGTAACAGCGGCTTCCGCTACTACCGGGTCAAGTATGTGAATGCTTCCGGCTCGGGTGCCCTCTCCCTTTGGGTTCACGCTAAGGGCGGGTTCTAGCACGTGGCGCTCCAGGTTGGAATTCGGACGGGCCTATACACGGGCCTGTGGTCGGGGCTGGATACAGTCTATCCGGCCGGCGGTATCACGGTGGCTACCGATGGCCCTGGCGCCGTCTATGTACCAGCCTCGAGCGCGGACTTCTCCCAGCTTAGTATCACCACGCCAGACTCCTTGTGGCTGCTGCAGGATGCCTCCGGTAACCCGGCCTCGGCCATCGGTGCGGTGACCCCGACGGCGGCCGGCGTGGCCAGCTACTCGAACGCGGTGACGAGCTGGACGCGCGTGTTCTACGGCTTCTCCGAGGCGTCGACCAACCAGCGCGTTGGTGTCGCGCTCGGTACGTACAACCCCGCCACAGCGAGTCAGTCGGCGCTGGTCTACGCCAAGGTCGAAACTGTCAGTGCGGCTAGCCGCATCCTGTTCGGTGTGTCGGCGGCGATCTATGCCAGGTACACCGCTGGTGGGCTGCTTCAGATCGTCAACAACGGTAGCGCAGTCACCGGCACCTACGACTACCGAGACGGCAACGTTCATCCGTACCTGCTTCGGTACAACCTAACCAACTCAACGGTCACGCTGTTCACCGACAAGGAGCAGCTCAGCCCGGTGTTCACGACCGGCATCGATGTGACCACCAAGGGCCTCGGCGCTGTGACTTCGGGCGCCACCACGCCGGTCTGCAAGATCGGTTACTGGGCGCACTGGGCGGGCGCATCCGCCGAGGCCGTAGGCAAGCCCACATTGGTTTCTCTTGGCTGGAGCATGGCTTACTAATGGCTAACGTATCACATAGGGCCCCACCTACGGGCCTGCCTCCGACCGACGCTGTCGAGGCGCGCCTTGATGCCATGGAGGCGTACGTCATTGCGAACGCAGTCCCCGGCCCGGCGGGTGCTCCTGGTCCTGCTGGTCCTGCTGGCAGTGGCGGTAGCGGCTCCCTAGCGGGTGTCTTTGTCGTCACCACGTACGGCGCAGTCGGCGACGGTGTTACCGATGACCGGCTTGCCGTACAAGCTTGCCTCGATGCAGCTGGTGCCGCCGGTGGCGAGGTCTACTTCCCGCCCGGTACCTATCTCATCTCGAAGGCCACCAGTGCGCCCGCCTCGAGCGCTCTGTACCTCATTGGCGACAACATCACCCTGACTGGTGTCCACGGCCTGAGCTGGCTGAAGCTCCAGGCGGGCCAGCCGAACATCAGTGTGCCGCTGCTCTATGTGAACGAGTGCGACAACACCACGATCCGCGATCTTGGCTTCGATGGGAACTGGGGTGCGGTCGTCGGCACCACCGACACGCTCGATGGGATCAACCACACCACCCAAACCGACCCCAAGAGCCACGGCATCATGATCCGCGGCTCCGACCATGTCACTGTGGAGAACTGCCTGTTCAAGCAGATCTACGGCGACTGTATCTGGACCGGCTACTCGCGTACCGACCAGAACATCTGGGCTAAGAACATCAAGGTTCTGAACTGCCGTGGCGACATCGCTGCGCGCTCGGGGCTGGCGATGGGGCAAGCCACCGATACCCTGGTCATGCGCGACTGCGAGTGGACCAACATCTACGCGCAGGCATTTGACAGTGAGCCGATTGCACAGCCCACGCTCGACATCACGCTGGAGAACAACTACTTCGGCCTGTGGTGGAATCCGGGGAACGTGGCGCGAGAGGCTAACGTCAGTTGTACGATCTACGGCGGCACGTCAAGCACCCCCGGGCGGCCCACCTCGCGTAACTGGACCGTCATCGGCAACACCTTCGAGGGCTGCGTTCTGCTCCTCGATGCACAGAATGTTACCTTCAAGTCGAACGACATCCTCTGCGACTTCACGGGTGTCTCGTATGCGCCCATCCGGGTGATTGGGTACTCCGACGATGTCTGGCTCGAGGATAACTACATCTACGACCGGACCACGGCATCCTATGTTACTCACCACGAGGGCGCGATCACCATCTCGTTCTACGCGGGCGGCGACGTTGTCCGGCAGCCGGTTGGCATCCACTGCAACGGGAACCGGATCCACGCGCGCAACGGGCGCCACGGCATCGCGGTACTCGGTACGGGTGGGCGGGCTTTCGGCGGCGCAACGGTACCAGCCGCAATCAGTGTCGACGACTCGGGTACGGCCACGGCGGTTAGCGCTACCACCCTCACCGATACCACCAAGGCATGGACAATAAACCAGTGGTACGGCCGCGAGGTGCGCATGGGTGGCCTGGTCGCTACGGTCATCAGCAACACCGCGACTGTGCTCACCCTCTATGTGTCGGCTGGTCCGGCCTACGCCTGGTGGACGCCAACCTGGAACACCGCCACTGCCTCAGCGACTGGACCCGCCGCGGGTGCATACCAGATCGTGGGCCGCAGCGGCTACCTGCACCTGAGGGATAACTTCATCGACTGCAGCAACGACGGCAACGTCCAGGGCGGCAAGGGCATCTTCCTGTGGGCCTACCACGCGGGGATGCGCATCAAGGTTAAGGACAACGAGATTAAGAACGCACTGGCGGACGGCATCTACGTCCAGTGTACCGATGCGGCCCGGCCGTTCATCAGTCTCGAGATCGCCGACAACACAGTGTTTGACGACCAGCTCGTCAAGACCTGTACGGTGGGTCTCCGGTTCACCTCGCCGCGGTACATCACCCGGTTGGTGCTGCGGAACAATCAGGTCGACGGCGTCACCACTCAGGTGTCGGGCCTGACCAGCGGGACCTGGCTGATTAACGACGGCGTTGTGCCGGAATGGGCTGGCTACGGCACGCCCGAGTCGGTCGTTACTGCACCCATCGGAGCTACCTACCGCCGGCTCGATGGCGGAGCGGGCACTACCATCTACATCAAAGAGTCCGGCGTTTCTTCGACCGGCTGGATCGCGCTCTAATGACTATTCGTAACCGCACGAAGGCCGATACGGCTGCTAACTGGACGGCCGCCAACACCATCCTCAAGAGCGGGGAGTTCGGCATTGAGACCGACACCGGCAAGCTCAAGGTGGGTAACGGTTCCACGGCTTGGAACAGCCTCACCTACAATGTGGTGACCGCCACCGTTCCCGCTACCGGCAGTGTGACTAACGCACAGCTCGCCAACGTGGGTACCGCTACCTTCAAGGGCCGCACCACCGCGGGGACCGGCGCACCCGAAGACCTCACCGCGGCTCAGATGAAGACCGCGCTGGCCATCAACTCGGATATGGCTGCGCTCACCATCAAGGGGAACAGCACCGGTGCAACGGCAGCCCCGGCGGACCTGAGCGTCACCTCGGTCACCGCGATGCTTAGCCCCTTCACCGATTCGACCAAGGGACTTGTCCCGGCCGGGGGTGGTGGCCTCGCGACGACCACCCTAACTGGGGCGGGTTGGGTTGCTGCACCGGCGGCCACCTTGGGCCTCCAGCAGAAGACCGGCATCATCGCCTACTTCTATCCCGACACGGCGGGTTATTGGGCACAGTTTGCGCCCTACGGTACCGCGGTGCGGATGGCGATCATGAACCCGGCGAGCGGGCCAGGGTACGGGTCCACGTACGACTCGGGTGGCTCCACGCACACGGCCTACAGTAACCAGATCGCCACTACGCAGGCAGCGGGCATCCCGGTTGTCCACTACCTGTCGCAGAACTACTTCGACCTCAAGGCCGAGAGTTCCTCCACCAGCTACAAGGGCACCGTCGGCGTGCTCGAGCAGTTCACGGCCGCCACCACGGATGTGATCACGACGACCACGACCCACGGTTTCACGACTGGTATGGGCCCGTTCCAGGTCAAGGCATGGCCGCTGGCGTCGAACACACTGCCGGCAGGGCTGGCACCTAGCGTCAACTACTGGTGGCGGACGATCAGTACCACCACCGGTACCTTCCACACCTCGCAGGCGGGTGCCAACGCCAACACGGGCATCGTCGATGTCACCAGCACCGGCACGGGTACTGGCTTCTACCTCGGCCTCTCGAAGACCCTGGCGAACATCCAGAACGTCTACAACGAGATCGACCTCGTCCTGACGCGGTACCCCACCATCAGTGGGTTCTTCCTCGATGAGATGAACAACGACGGCGGCACTTCGATCACCGCGGTGCAATCCATCTATGACTACATCAAGGCCAAGGCCGGCAACCTCCTGGTGGTTCAAAACCCGGGCGCCGGCATGCCCGAGACGTACATCAACTACGCCGATACCTTCATGTCGTATGAGGGGACCTACGCCACCTACACCACGTGGACGCCCGATGCCTATATGGCAGCCTACCCGGCGGAGAAGTTCTGGCACGCAATCACGGATGCGGCCAACGCCACCGAAGCACAGAACGTTGTCAACCTCAGCCGCGACCGCAATGCAGCGACGGTAACTTGCAACAGCGGCAGCTTCAGCAACCTGCCCTCCTACTTCGCCGACACGATGGCCGCCATTGCTGCTGGTAACGCCACGCTGAGCATCACCGCCACCAAGTCATACGGCACGCTGTTCTTCGACCAGAACCCAAGCTCGGAAACCGCCTGTGTCGCCAACACCTGGATCAAGGCCAAGGGCTGGACCACCCCGAACGGTACGCTCGAGGGCTTCGTACACAGTGTTGATGGCCGGCTCACCTACTCCGGCGATACCACCAAGACGTTCCTCATTAATGCGGGCGTCAGCTTTACCAAGGTGGCCGGCACTGCCAGCACTGTGAAGTTCGGCCTGCGGAAGAACGGCGTCGAGGTCACATATATGGAGCGCTGGACCACCGTTGGGGCTACCAGCACTGACTACTTCAATATCGACCTCGCTGCGGTCTACTCCCTCACCAGCACCGACTATGTCGAGATCTGGTGCCAGACCAGCACCGGCGACAACTTGGTGATCCAGCGCGGGCAAATCATAGCGACGGAGATCTAAGATGGACCCACTGCAGGAACAGCTGGACCGCATCGAGGCCGATAGCCGCGAAGCAAAGATTGATAGTCGTGAGACCCGCGGCATCGTAAACAAACTGTGGGCACGGGTGGACGGCCTCGAGAGGAAGTCCAGCTTCTGGGGCGTCCTGGGTGGGTTCCTCGCCATCTTCGCCACCAAGCTAGCAGGCTGTGTATGAACTGGGAACTGCTTCTCAACGCTGGGGCCGTCCTATCCGCCCTGGTCTTGGCCTTCCTCTACGCCGGGGCCTCGGTCAAGGCGAGCCAGGTTGACCAGGTTCGCAAAGTCAACGAGGTGCTCCTTACCACCTCAAAGTCTCAACGCTCCGTCCTGGTGGATAAAGAGGATTACATCCGTGAACTTGAAAAGACTGTCCTCGGTAGCCTCCCTGCTAGTGAGCTTGCAACTAGGCTTACTCGGCTGTTCGCGGCAAATCGTAGTAGAGCGGCCAGTCAGCTGCCGCCCGCCAAGCCCCCCACCCGAACTCCCTGAAATTGCCTGGTCGGCCTGCCAGCCAGACCAAGTGTGTATAAGCGCCCCGGATGCGGGTGCCCTGATCCTATACCTCGAAGCCATGCACCGATGGCACACCGACCTCGACGCTCTCTGCCCACTTTAGGAATACAATAATCGTATGGATACCATCGTTAGCTACGCCCCCACTGCCCTCGCCCTGCTCGGTGCCCTCATCGGCCTCCTGGCGGTTGTTGCCCCACTGACCAAGTCGCAGCGGGACGACGATGCCCTGGTCCTTCTTCAGAAGCTCATGAATGCCGTAGGCAAGCTTATTGGGGCTAAGCCTGACCCGGGTACCCCCCATGCGTAAGAATCGCGTGGTGGGCATCCTAGCGCTTCTGGTGGGGTGTTCCACGCCAGGGGTTGCCAGGGCCCCAACCATCAGTGTGAGGGCACCCTCCCCTAGCCCGGTTCAGTTCGCAATCGACCACTCGGTCTTCCTGTCCAAGTCGGGATGCTCCGCCGTGGCGATGGGCGCTAACAGGCTGGTGACCGCCAAGCATTGCATCCCAGATGATGCCAAGGCGGGCGACCCCTACGAGGGTGGGGAGCTTACCTA
This sequence comes from Vicinamibacterales bacterium, assembly GCA_046594875.1. Taxonomy (GTDB): domain Bacteria; phylum Acidobacteriota; class Vicinamibacteria; order Vicinamibacterales; family SCN-69-37; genus SYFT01. The sequence continues at coordinate 7,134 of JBKJQX010000206.1, read as the reverse complement.
CATCAGCCCCTCCTATGACTTCGCGGTCGTCAAGGTCCCCGATGCGCGGCTGGCTATTGCTATCCACACCGGGGTCATTGGTGAGCGCGTCTACGTGGTGGGTTACCCGGTCCAGCTCGGCAGCGAGAAGCAGGAGCTAACCGTGACTGATGGGCTGGTCGCAGGGCCCACCGACCACGAGGGGCAGATGCGGATCACCGCCCCGGTCTACTTCGGTAACAGCGGTGGTGGGGTCTGGTCCGATAGGGGTGAGCTGGTCGGCATTGCCGTCTCCATCTATGCGGTCCACGTTGAGAACTACGAGCACTCGGTGCCCTACGTGGCGCAGAGCTTCATGGTCCCCGTGGCACTGATTGAGGGCTACCTCCTGTGAGGTGGAAGCGCTTGCCCGGGAACGGGCTATCAAAGAACATCGAGGACCGGCGAGGGGACAGCCTTAGGCCCGACGGTACCCGGCCGGTCCCTAGTGCGCCCGATGCCCTGCTCCGCGGTATGCCGCAGACCAAGGCCGAGTTCGATATGTACAAGGAGAAGCTTCGCCAAGAGGCGGCCTATAGGGCGGGCATCATGCCACAGCCGAAGCCCGAGCCGATGTTCCCGGATATGGTGGTCCCCGCTACCCCATCGAAGGGTGACCCAGCCGGCCTCGAGACACACCGGGCAGCCATCCTAGCGCGGATGCAAGCCGACCAAGCCACACTGGCGGAGATCGATACCCGCCTGGGCGCAATGAAAAAGGCCCCGAAGCGTTAGCCTCGGAGCCATAGTAGGAAGTAACTGAACCCACCTTGCGAAAGCTTGGTGGGTTTTCTATTTGCTAACGCCGATACCGTAGTAGCTCGGGCCGCCAGACTTCCTACCAACCGCCCACCGGGTTGCCATCCCGTGCCAGTCGTAGATGCGCAGGCCAACCCCGCGCGCCGGGTCGAACACCACGAAGGTGGTCTGGTTCAGAATACCGATAGCCGTTACATAGTGCTCATCGGAGTCGACACACACAATGGCGGGGCCGCGATCCCACAGGTGCTGCTGCAACCAGTGCATCGAGTTGAGCCGGCCCGGGGCATGCCATACATCCACCCGCGCGCCGCAGGCTAGGAGGCCGCGCACTAGCTCCTCCTCAGGGGTACCACCGGCATCGGCATCGGCTTCGAGGTCCTCGGCGGTTTCGCCATCCTCGGTGCATAGGCAGAGCTTGCGGATGGCTCCCTGGGTGCGCTTGATGCCAAGGCACTCGAGGGCGTTCTGTATGCTGGCGATGCCACAGCTATAGGTGCGCTGCTGGGCCTTCACGGAAGCTCCGCCGTCGATAGCAGGGTGGCGCGCGGATGTGCGTGGTGGTGCATCGATACCCCAATGCTCGAGGTAGCGATGTACACATCGCCTCGGTAGTCGCAGAGCAGACCTAGGCGCTCGGTTGAAGCCCTTGGGCCTAACTCAAGAGCCAGCTTGTACCAAAGGCTCCAAGGGAGGTAGAACACCGTGGGGCCCTCAAGGTGGTGAAATACCTTGCTACCCTGCAAAAGTTCCTCGACAGTCATGGCAACCGCCACAGATCGCCGCCGCACCCACACGTTAGGCCGCCCGCCACCTCATCGGGCTCGGCGCAGGTCTGCGTATAACAAGCGCCGCATCGGTACCAAGCTTTGAGGTTGATAACGAAGTCACCCCAGCCTGGGTCGGTCTTTTCATCATCGACCACCACTGCCGACTTGGGCTTAGCCACATCGCACCGCTGGCAGTGGATATAGTTCGCGCTGTAGTACTCGGCTTCGCGACCACACTTGGGGCAGTAGGCCGACTTGCCTACGCCGCGTTGCTTGGTGGCGGGCTGCAGGTCTTCAAGTAGCTTGCCCTTGCTCACTGCATCACCAGGAAGTGCTGGCGAGGGAAGAGGTTCTCGATGTTCTGGTACATGCCCCGGAACATGATGAAGCCCCCGATTTGGGCACCCTTGCGGTCAAGGCCGGTAACCGGGTCCGTGAACGCCATCCGCTTGCGGGGGATGATCAGGCAGTCGCGGGGGACACGCTCGATGAACCGCAGGTGGTCCAGGTTGAAGTCCACCCACACCGAGGACCAGAAGCACTGGCTCTCGTTGTTCCAGTGGTACCAGAAGTCGCGGATGAGCTTGCCGGTCTTCTCGCCCGGTGGGTTGAGGAACAGCGTAGGCCGATGCTGCTTCATCACCTCGAAGCTCCAGCTGTTCTGAAGGGCGCTGCGCTCCTTGGTGAACCAGTGGGTACCAAGCTTGTTCTTATCCGTGGCGGCGGCATCGAGGGTGATGGACCCACCGAGTGCCGCCTTACATGACTGGACCAACCACTCCGGGGTCTGCCACTCGCCGCTCTTGCTTGACAGTGCGCTCATTGGTTACCCTTATAGTATGTCACTTGGCATCTCCCCAGCTCGGTGCGATTGCGACATCAGCTTTCAGCGGCAGGCTTAGGACCCCCGCCGGCAGTGGGTTCTCCATCAGATCCTTAATCCACGCCGCTGCCTGGTGCGCTCCCTCCGACGGGACTCGCCATTGAAGCTCATCATGAACCTGCAGAACTCCCACTGCACCGAGGTCAGCGAGCGGCCGGCAAAAATACCCCAGATGAGTGAGTTCGTGTAGCCGTGAAGTATTTGTTCTAAGCATGGCGCTAGCCACGATGTCATGAGCGGACCCCTGGATTGGTGTGTTCAAAGCGGCACGCTCGCCTTCCCCTCTGATGTACTCCTCATCGGAGTGGACCGCACTTATGGGGCGGAACCTACCTAGCAGGGTATGGACCCCCCAATGCTCGCGGGCATACTCGATGAAGTAGCGCTGCAACTTGGCCAGGCTGGGTACGGCAGCGTGGTAGGCATCGAGGATGGCCTGTGCTGCGGCTGTACCGATCGGCTCCCCAGTCTGATCGCGGATACTAATACCCATCCCCGCCGCCGACTTACCGTAGAACAACCCGTAGCCAACCGCCTTTGCGTGGTCGCGCCGGATGTGAGCCTTCACCTCGGGGGCGCTCAGTCCTGCCAACTCGTGTGGCCACGCCCTCAGTGCCATTGAGGAGTGCATGTCGCCGTTCTGCAGGAACGTAGCAAGAGTGTCATCCCCGCAAATCGTATTCATAAAATGGGCAGCAACGTACATCTCAAGTTGACAGTTATGACTGAGGTACCCATCAGCAATGAACGTCTTTGCCTCCGTCTCGATCGCCATGTAGTTTCGCTCGCCCACATCATCGATGTGCACGATGCGTCGCTGCGGTAGGTGCGCTGACCAAACTCGCTTCCCCTCCCAGAGTAGGTGTGCCTTGGGCAAGAGGCGAGAAGGCCGCAACGAGCCCAGAACCGAAAGCCCTGCCTTATTCCCGTAGAACTCAACAGACTGCACCGCATCGGATTCGCGCGAGCGAAGACGGTGGTTCAGCCCAAGGGCGGTGCAGGCAGCCTGGGCACGAGCCAAGCAAGGATTAGGTAGCTGCGCAAACCCAACCTTGCCAGACTTAGCTACCCACCCCTCGCCGTCAAGTACACCAGCAAGGTACCCGCCCTCGCGTGTCCTGTCCGTTTCCCACGTCGGGCCGAAGTACCCGAGCGAGTCACCCACCTTTAGTGTGTCTGCCGTTGCCCAAAGCAACCGTGACTGCGAGCGCCGCGCCAACCACATATGGTTTGCGCTACACTGCAACCTGGTCCCGTCGCACATTGTGAGTACAAGGCCGGGCTTTACGACCATCTTAACGCCGGTAACTACGGTCCGCTTAAACCGCCGACCTTGCCTGCCATTAGCTTGCTCGTCAAAGCCGACGAGTTCTTGGCCAACCTTGATATTCCCGGCGTACTCCCAGCATAGGTCTGACGTTAGGATCTTGGTGTTGAGGGAGACACAGTAGTCCGCTACGATGAGGCTGTACCCAGTGGGTGCGGTCACAGCCTTGCGTACCTTGTACTTATCCCGCTTGGGCAGCTGGTGGACGCACGGTGCTTTGGAACTAAGCCGCCCGGTATCCGCCTCGGGGGCAAGGATGGTATGAACCCGCCCATCGGGACCGCGGAAGGTGGGTAGGTCGGTCGCGAACCGGCGATCGTTGGTGAGCTTCTTGAGGGCCAGGACGGCGCGCAGGCCAGCTTTGTCCTCAGCCCCTGTCTGCACCCGGTCCGCAATCCAGGAGAGCGCTACGAAATCCCCAGGGGTCTTGCCGCGCTTAGTCCTCCTAGCTGCCTCGGGCTTGGAACCACAGTAGGGCGGGATCGGGAACCGCTTCACCCCGTAGAGGAACTGCGCGTACTGCTTACTCGACCGCCAGTTAACCCCAGGGGCCCACGACTCCACCGCTGCCGCCAGTGGGGCGATGTCGACATCCATCTTCGCGGCGATGGCCTCGCACATGTCGTCGCTGACATCGATACCGGCGCGCTCATACTCGGTGAGCTGGAGCAGGCCAGGATTCCACCATCGTTCGTAGAGGTCCCACAGGCTTTCCACAGCCTCGGCCCCCATCCGCTTAGCGGGCCGCTGCCGCAGTAGGGTGCGGAAGAAATGGAACAGCTCGAGCGTGGCCTTCGCATCGAGGCTGGCGTAGTCATAGAGGGTGGGCAGCAACCAGGGGTAGACCGTGCGGACCTGGTCAAGCGGGATCAGTTCCACCGAGTCGAACAAGCGCTGGTGCTCACCACCGATGTAGGTGGGGATGAACTCGTTGCCAACCTTGCGGCGGGTTAGCTTGCCCTCGCCGAGGTCCTCCACAGGTGAGGACTTGTTCCGACCGAACAGGGTCTTGTAGTCGCCCACTGGCTCGTAGCCGAGGACCCGGACCATGAGTGACTTGAGCCCATGCTCGGCCCCCGAGTCGGCATTTAGAAACCGCGACATCCGTAGTGTATCGCCGACGATGCCCTGGAGCGCGATGCCGTGATTTGCGAACAGGTGCCTGTCGAAGGTGAAGACGTTGTGGCCCACCTTGGGAACCGCCGGGTCCTCTAGCCATGACCGGAACAGCTCGAGCTGGTCTGCCCACAGGAAGGCGCGGCTGGCCAGTGGCATACCGCGGGGGTGCGGTTCGGCATTGTGCTCAGTCCAAGCTACCGACCAGCACACGATGGTGCCCTGCCCCACGGGTGAGCGATCGATGTCGATGATGCACTCGCAGTCGATACCGAACGGACCGCTCATGGCACTAAGCTTGGCCAAGAGGGCTTCAGCCTGCTCGGTGGTCTCGACGACCTTGAAGCTGCCCGTGGGGAAGTTCACCTAGCTTGGCTCCGCCGTGCCGGCATTGAAGGTCACGAAGCTCTCGCCCTCGGTGGCGCAGGTCTTCAAGACCAGGCAGATCTTATCCGCCACCGACTTTGATTCGTATCGTCCGATCAGCGCCGTTGACTTGTTGAGGTCATCAGGCCTGTACCAAACTTCGTATGCGCGGGCTTTGTTCATCTAACACCCCGATCCAATACTGACCATGGCCACCACACCGAAGGCAGCCATGAGGATAAGCAGCCACCAGGTCACGTCGACTGTGTCTTGAGTCATCGGAGCGCCTCGAGCAGCACAATGGATTGGTTGATAAACTTCACAGCGGGGGACCGGTCCGACAGCTCCTCGAGCGCGAGGTTGAGCTGGTCGCGTACGGCCGCCCTTGCATCCGAGAGCCGCTCCCAGTGGGAAGGATTCTTCTCGGGCTGGTAGACACGGCCTGCGTTCTCCGCCTCGATGGACTTGGCTCGCTTCTTATCGGCAGCCAGGGCATCGCACTTGGGCTTGTAATGGCCGGGGTGACGGCAATAGGAGCAGGTCTGCATCACTTGCCTCGCTTACTATTATTGTACCGGCGAACTCGCTGGCAATCCGGGGCAACCTTTGCCCAGAAACGCGCAGGCAGGCGACGGTCATCGACGCTTGGTTGCATATCGCCCTCTAAGGTAGTCCATTGGAACTTCACATAAATTAAACATCCCGCCCTTGACATCGTGGAGCATCAGGATTCCCTGCCAGTGGTGGTTACCTTGGGGTGACAGGTAGCCCTCCGAGTGCTGGTAGAACGAACCGGCAATGATGGACCGAATGATCCGCTTGCCGTTGGTGTGCATCGCGAGGTCCAGGCCCTGGCGGTGGCCGGCAACGCAGGATTGCATCTCGCGGATGAGCTGCGCCCTAGCGGTGGGTGCGCCGCGCTTGGTCTGGCCTACGTTTCCATCCGAGCCGCGAGGGAAGTAGTGGCAGAACAGGACCCCGCCCACCTCGACGGGCTGGAGGAACGGGACTACTTCCCAGCCAAGCGCTTCGTCATTGAATAGATGGTATCCGACACTTCCTCCAAGCTCTGGATGATCGTCGACATATCTTTCAATTCGTTGTTCGTGGTTCCCTCGAAGCAGGATAAGTCGAGGTGGAGTCTTGCGGCCGTCTCGAGCTGCAACTGTAAATCGACGCAGTGCCTCATTACCCGCTTCGACATCCTTAGCAACCCTTCGACCCTCAGCCGAACCTTTTCCCTTGTCATAGCTACTGAGGCTGGGCATATCCCAGTGGTCGCCGAGGTGGACGATGACATCAGGCTGCTTCTCCTTGAGGTACTTGCCTGCCCACTCGAGGTGGTCCATGCGTACGCCGGGCCGGCATTGGGTATCGGGGATTACGGCGATTTTCACAGGGGTACCCTCCAAACATCGGCGGGCAGATCCGCTACATCCTCATCGGTGAGTTGCGGTTCCGAACCAGCTTCGACGCGCTCGAAGTGGGCCAGGAACTGGAGGCACGCCGCAGCGTGGTACAGATGGCTAAGGCCGCTTTCTGCATCGGTGCGCTCCCCCTTGGCATAGGCAATCAGGTGGCGCTGCAGGGCGCTGTAGTAGCGCTCGAAGGGCTCCGGGCAGGCTTGCCAATTCTTGGGGCTGTACTTGACCGCCCCCAGGGTTAGGGCCGCAGCCAGCCCTTCGAGGAAGTAGGGGTCGACAAGGTGGAGCATCAGCTTGTCGGAATCATTCTTCCGGAAGCTCATAGCTTCACCACGCCAAATGGCTCCCCGTGGAGGTCCAGCTCGGGAAACTCGGCGTCGAGGGCCTGGTCGTCCCGGTTGTAGCACTCGTCGGCGAGGGCGGTGAAGATGGTTCGGGCATAGCAACCGCTCACGATAATCCGCGGATGCT
>JBKJQX010000087.1:0-40147 GCA_046594875.1 Vicinamibacterales bacterium | reverse complement strand
GATCTCGCCGAGGAAGACCCGCTCGAGATCGAGGCGTCGAAGTTCTCGCTCAATTACATCAAGCTCGACGGCACGATCTCGAGCGGGTCTTCCTCGGCGAGATCGCGGAACTCCTTGATGTCTGGGTGCCGGTAGAGCGCGTTGTCGTCGAAGTTGACCTTCGCGTCAAGCGCAATGAGGTCGCCCGAGGCGGTGACGACAAGCGGATTGATCTCGAGGAGGGCGGCGTCACTGGCCACAAAGGCCTCGTACACGGCCATCATCAGCTTGACGGCCTTCTTGATTTCGTCGCCCGACAACCCCAGCTTGAACGCCAGTTGGCGCGCCTGGAACGGCTGCAGCCCCAGTGCGGGGTCGATAAATGCCTTGAAAATCTTCTCGGGCGTCTCGTGGGCCACCTTTTCAATTTCCACGCCGCCTTCCTGACTCACCATCAGGACGCTTTTCTGCGTGGACCGATCGATGACCAGGCCCAGGTACATCTCGCGGGTCATCTGCAGGCCTTCTTCCACCAGCACGCGCGACACCACCTGCCCGGCCGGGCTGGTCTGGTAGGTGACCAGCGTCATCCCCAGGATGGCCGATGCGGCCGCATGCGCGGCCTCGGGATTCTTGACCACCTTGACGCCGCCGCCCTTGCCCCGACCACCTGCGTGGATCTGGGCTTTGACGACCACGGTGCCGCCGCCAAGGGCTTCCGCATGGGCGCGTGCCTCATCGGCCGTGAACGCTACGAAGCCGCGTGGCACAGCAACACCGTGACGCGCCAGAATGGATTTGCCTTGGTACTCGTGAATCTTCATACGGGACAGAAAGTCTATCAAAAGATAGAATGTGGAGTGGAGAACGTGTATTGAAAGCCTTGAAGGCACTCGGCTCGTCAGTCGGGTCAAAATTTCTGGTCGCGCTCACGGGACTCTCGCTTGTCGGATTCCTCGTCGTCCACCTTGCCGGCAATCTGCTCATCCTGCTCGGTCCTGAGAAGTTCAACGGTTACAGCCATGCCCTCATCAGCAATCCGCTGGTGATTCCGGCCGAGCTGGGTCTCATCGGGCTGCTGCTGCTCCACATCTACAAAGCCCTGCGCCATGTGATGCTGGGCCGCACCGCTCGCCCCCAGCCGTATTCCAGAAAAGTCTGGGCCGGTGGCCCCAGCCGCAAGTCGTGGGGCTCCACGACCATGGCGGTCTCAGGCATCATCCTGCTCTTCTTCCTGATCAGCCACATCGCCACGTTGAAGTACGGCGCCTACTACGCGACGGCCGACCCCGGTGAGCGCGACATCTACCGCCTGGTCGTGGAGGTCTTCCAATCACCGGGCATGGTGGTGTTCTACGTGGTGTCGATGGCGGTCATCGGCATGCACTTGCGTCACGGCATCTCGAGCGCGTTCCAGTCGCTCGGCCTGATGACGCCCGGATGGACGCCGGCCATTCTTTCGGGGGGCCTGTGGCTGGCCGTCCTCCTCTCGGCCGGGTTCGCCCTCCTCCCCGTGTGGGTGTATTTCTTCCTATGACCCTCGACCCCAAAATCCCCTCCGGACCGCTCGCCGACAAGTGGGAGCGCCATCGCTTCGACAGCAAACTGGTCAATCCCGCCAACCGCCGCAAACACACGGTCATCGTCGTCGGCACGGGCCTGGCGGGAGGGTCGGCAGCGGCGTCACTGGGCGAGCTGGGCTACAACGTACTGAGCTTCTGCATCCACGACAGCGCACGACGCGCGCACAGCATTGCGGCCCAGGGCGGCATCAACGCGGCCAAGAACTACCAGAATGACGGCGACAGCATCTGGCGCCTCTTCTACGACACCATCAAGGGCGGCGACTACCGCTCCCGTGAAGCGAATGTGTACCGGCTGGCGCAGACCAGCGTCAACATCATCGACCAGTGCGTGGCCCAGGGTGTGCCATTTGCGCGTGAATACGGCGGCCAGCTCGACAACCGCTCGTTTGGCGGCGCCCAGGTGTCACGGACGTTCTATGCACGCGGCCAGACCGGCCAGCAACTGCTGCTTGGCGCCTACCAGTCGATGATGCGACAGGTGGCCAAGGGGTCCGTGAGCATGTTCACGCAGCGCGAAATGCTGGACGTGGTCATCATCGACGGCAAGGCTCGCGGCATTATCTGCCGCAATCTCGTCACCGGCGAACTCGAACGCTATGTGGCCGACGCCGTGTGCCTGGCCACCGGCGGCTACGGGACGGCGTACTACCTCTCCACCAACGCCGTGAACTCCAACGTCACCGCCGCGTGGCGCGCGCACAAGCGTGGAGCCTACTTTGCCAACCCCTGCTTCACGCAGATCCATCCCACCTGTATTCCCGTCACGGGCAGCGACCAGTCGAAGCTCACACTGATGTCCGAGTCGCTCCGCAACGACGGGCGCGTCTGGGTGCCGAAGAAACAGCACGACACCCGGCGGCCCAGCGACATCCCCGAATCCGAGCGCGACTATTATCTTGAGCGCAAATACCCGAGCTTCGGCAACCTGGTGCCGCGCGACGTGGCCTCGCGTAACGCCAAAGCCGCCTGCGACGAAGGCCGTGGCGTGGGCGACAGCGGCCTGGCCGTCTATCTCGACTTCAAAAACGCCATCGACCGCCTCGGTCACGACACCGTGGCCGGCCGCTACGGCAACCTCTTCGACATGTATCGCAAGATCACAGACGAAGACCCGTACAAGGAACCGATGCGCATGTATCCGGCCATCCACTACACGATGGGCGGCCTCTGGGTGGACTACAACCTGATGAGCACCGTGCCTGGGCTGCACGTGCTGGGTGAGGCAAACTTCTCGGACCACGGCGCCAACCGTCTGGGCGCGAGCGCCTTGATGCAAGGCCTGGCCGACGGCTACTTCGTCATCCCGTACACGCTGGCCCACTACATCGCGTCCACGCCCGTGGAGAAGGTCACCACCGACCACGACGCGTTCAAGGAGGCCGAGCACGCCGTGCAGGCGCGCATCTCGGCGCTGCTCACGGTGAAGGGCTCCAAGACGCCGCGGGAACTTCACCGCGAACTCGGCAAGCTGTTGTGGGACGAAGTGGGCATGTCGCGCACCGACGCCGGTCTCCAACGCGCCCTCGCCCGCATTCCGCAGCTCCGCGACGAATTCTGGCAGAACGTCTCGGTGCCCGGCGACAAGAACAACCTCAACAAGAATCTGGAGTATGCCGGCCGCGTGGCCGACTACCTCGAGTTTGGCGAACTCCTGGCGCGTGACGCGCTGCACCGCACCGAATCCTGCGGCGGGCACTTCCGCGAGGAAAGCCAGACACCCGACGGCGAAGCCAAGCGCGATGACGAGAATTTTGCGTACGCGGCTGCGTGGGAGTTCCGCGGCGTGGGCACCGCGCATGCGCTGCACAAGGAACAGCTCATTTTCGAGAACGTGAAGCCATCACAACGGAGTTACAAGTGAAGGTACACCTCAAGGTCTGGCGGCAGGCTGGCCCCACCGCCAAGGGCCGGCTGGTGGACTACACGGCCGACAACGTCGCGCCCGACATGTCGTTCCTCGAAATGCTGGACTCGGTCAACGAGACCCTGATCGCCCGGGGCGAAGACCCCATCGCGTTCGACTCGGACTGCCGCGAGGGCATCTGCGGCACCTGCGGCGTCATGGTGGACGGCCGTCCGCACGGCCCCGACCCCTGCACCACCGTCTGCCAACTCCACATGCGCCGCTACAAAGACGGCGACACCATCGTCATCGAGCCGTGGCAGGCGCTGGCGTTTCCGCTCGTCAAGGATCTGGTGGTGGACCGCAGTGCGTTCGACGCCATCATCCAGGCCGGCGGTTACACGTCGGTGAACACGGGCGGCGCGCCCGACGGCAATGCGATTCTCATCCCGAAGACCGTGGCCGACGAAGCGATGGACGCGGCCGTGTGCATCGGCTGCGGCGCCTGTGTGGCGGCCTGCAAAAACGCGTCGGCCGCGCTGTTCACGTCGGCCAAGATCACACAGCTCGCGCTGTTGCCGCAGGGCCAGGCTGAGGCGCCCACGCGCGTAGTCAACATGGTGCAGGCCATGGACACCGCCGGCTTCGGCGGCTGTTCCAACGAGGGCGAATGCGAAGCCGTGTGCCCCAAGGGCATCTCGCTCAAACACATCGCCACGATGAACCGCGAATACCGCAAAGCGATGTTCTCCAACCGCTGACGCTCGTGGGTTCTACACGAGGCATGAAGGGCTGAAGGTCAACACCCTGGGGCTGGTCTCTAGACCTGGGTCTTACACGAGGCTGAAGGTCAACTCCCTGGGGCTGGTCTCTAGACCTGGGTCTTACACGAGGCATGAAGGGCTGAAGGTCAACACCCTGGGGCTGGCTCTCAAGACCTGGGTCTTACACGAGACATGAAGGGCTGAAGGTCAACATCCTGGGGCTGGCTCTCAAGACCTGGGTCTTACACGAGGCATGAAGGGCTGAAGGACAACACCAGCGACGTGCGGCCCTGGCGGGAACACTCGGGCTTGAGAACCAGCCCGAGCCCCCAAGAAACTGCCTCGCCAGGGGCTCGCTATCCGAACCGTAGCTCGGCCTGGATCTCAAGGCCGAGGGCGACACACAAACGACAACCCCATTGCGTCCTTCACGCCTCGTGTGAGCCCCGACCCCAGACGTAGCTCCTCCAGACCTTCACGCCTCGTGTGAGCCACAACCCCAGACCTAGCTCCTCCAGACCTTCACGCCTCGTGTGAGCCAGCCCCAGACGTAGCTCCTCCAGACCTTCACGCCTCGTGTGCAACTTCGTGACCGGGCCGGGCCCTTTCCGTCCTTCACGTCTCGTGTGAAATGATAGGCACGCTTGCATATCCTCGGAATTTCAGCGTTTTACCACGACAGCGCCGCGTGCCTCGTTCGCGATGGCGAGATCCTGGCTGCGGCGTCCGAAGAACGGTTTACACGCAAGAAGGGTGACGCCGCGTTTCCAGCGCGCGCGGTCGAGTTCTGTCTGAAGACCGCCGGGATTCAGGCCAAAGACCTGGACCACGTCGCGTTTTACGACAAGCCTCTGCTGAAGTTCGAGCGCATTCTCGAGACCTACATCGGCGTCGCGCCGCGCGGATTCGGATCGTTCCTGGCGGCCGGCCCGCTGTGGATCAAGGACAAGCTCTATATCGACCGCGAACTCCATGACTCGCTCGGCTGGGACGGCAAGATCCTGTACGCCGAGCATCACGAGTCTCACGCAGCCAGTGCGTTTTTCCCGTCGCCCTTCGAAGAGGCTGCCATCCTCACCATGGATGGCGTGGGCGAATGGGCCACCACCACCATCGGCATGGGCCGCGGCAACGACTTCGAGATCATCAAGGAGCTGCACTGGCCCGATTCGCTTGGCCTGCTCTATTCGGCCTTTACGTACTACACAGGCTTCAAGGTCAATTCCGGCGAGTACAAAGTGATGGGCCTGGCGCCCTACGGCCAGCCGACGTACGTGGACCTCATCCTCAAGTACCTGATGGACCTGCGTGAAGACGGTTCGTTCACGCTCAACCAGAAGTATTTCAATTACCTCTCTGGGTTGACGATGACGAGCGGGGCGTTTGATGAAGTGTTTGGTGGTCCGCCGCGCCAGGCCGAGAGCAAGTTGACGCAGAAGGAAATGGACCTGGCCCGGTCGGTGCAGCACGTCACAGAGGAAGTGATGATGCGGATGGCGCGCACCGCGCATCGCGAGACGGGCTCTGAGAACCTGTGCCTCTCGGGTGGTGTGGCACTCAATTGCGTGGGCAACGGCAAGCTCCTGCGCGAAGGCCCGTTCAAACGCCTCTGGATTCAGCCGGCGTCGGGTGATGCCGGTGGCGCGCTCGGCGCCGCCACGCTTGTCTGGAATCGCCATTGCCAGAAGCCACGCACCGTGGTGCCAGGCAAGGATGCCATGCACGGCAGTTACCTTGGCCCCGCGTACTCCGACGCCGAGATCGAGACGTACCTGCGGTCGACCGGCGCCGTATTCACGAAGCTCGAGCCGGCCGCACTGAGAAAGACCGTCGCGCAGGATCTGGCGAGCGAGAAGATTGTCGGCTGGTTCAACGGGCGGATGGAGTTTGGCCCGCGGTCGCTTGGGTGCCGCAGCATCCTGGGTGACCCGCGCAGCCCGCGCATGCAGCCCGACATGAACATCAAGATCAAGTTCCGCGAGGGCTTCCGCCCGTTTGCGCCCAGTGTGCTGCGTGAGCGCGTGGCCGACTACTTCGAGCTCGACGGGGATTCCCCCTACATGCTGCTGGTGGCGCCGGTGAAGAAGTCGCGACAGATCGCCATGACGAACGAGCAACAGCAGCTCTGGGGCATCGAACAGCTCAATGTGCTGCGGTCAGACATCCCCGCTGTCACGCACATCGACTACTCAGCGCGTGTGCAAACCGTGTCTCGTGATGTGAACCCCGACTACTACGACCTCATCGCCGAGTTCGAGGCGCTCACCGGCTGCGCGGTCCTGGTCAACACGTCATTCAATGTCCGGGGCGAGCCCATCGTCTGCACTCCCGAAGACGCGTATCGGTGTTTCATGCGCACGCACATCGACCGGCTCGTGCTGGGTCCGTATTATCTCGACAAGGCGTTGCAGCCGGCGTGGAACGAGACGGCGGACTGGAAAACCGAATTCCAGCTCGACTGAAGTCGGCCTTTTGCCTTCGACGGGCTCAGGTCACCCCGAGTGTATCGAGGGGTGAGACCCAGGCCGAGCTACGTACTGGCTCGCACGCAATTGACCATGGTGAGGCGGGCCCGTAGAATCGTCAGGTGCAAGCGCCACACCGCGTTCCAGTGAGACTGAGCCCGGCCGAAGGCCGAAAGTTCGGGCTGCTCGTGGGCGGCGTGTTTGTCCTGATGGGCGGCGTGTCCTGGTGGCGTGGGCACTCGGTTGCGCCCATGGTGCTCTGGTCGGTCGGTGGCTTGCTCATGGCCGGCGGCGCGCTGATTCCAGGGTCGATGGGGCCGGTCTATCGTGCGTGGATGGGCTTGGCCGTGAAGATGTCGAAGGTCACCACGCCTATCTTCATGGGGATCATCTATTTTGTGGTGCTGACGCCGATCGGCCTGGTTCGCCGTGCGTTCGGGCACAATGCACTGGTTCGCCCACGTGGCGAATCGTATTGGATCACGCGGCCGGCAGGCGCGGCGCGCCGCAGCGACCTCGGCCGGCAGTTTTAGGGATCGACATCATGAGTCATACGGGTCTGGTCAAGGAACTCTGGGAATTCATGCGGGTGCGCAAGAAGTTCTGGCTCCTCCCCATCATCATCGTCATGGTCCTGATCGGGGCGCTGATGCTTGCATCGCAGGGGTCGGTGCTCGCGCCGTTCGTGTACACGATTTTCTGAGGACGGTCCCCCCTCCCCCTGAACTACTGGGTGAGCAGAAGTCGCGTGAACGCCTCAAAGTCATCGAGCCGTTCTACCAGAATGGCCTTGACCACATCGATGTTCAGTTTCTGGTAGTCGTGCACGGCGATATTCCGGAAGCCCACCATTCGCTTCAGACGCTCGGCCAGTGACGGGTCCAGGCGGCCGGCCTGCTCAAGCATCTCGAACGCCTCGCGCGTTTCCTGTGGAATCCCGAGCCTGTGCACTCGGACGAGATGCATCGCCGCGTCGATACTGCTCTCGCAGGCGCGCTGAAGGTTGAGGATGATGGCGTCCTGGCGCGTCTGATTCAGGTAGAGGTTCGCATCATCTCCACCGTATTCCTCGCGCGCCCTTCGGACCGCGCGTTCAATCGCGGCCGCCTTGTTCAACAGGACATCATCGGCCATACACGGAGCCTTCTGCGGTGATGCGCTCCAGGATGCCACGCCGCTCCTCGTTCAGTCTGGCGTATGCGCCAAAGGCCCGGTCCTCAAAGGCGCCCCGCACCGCAGGATCCGAGTCATAGAGCAGGCGCCCAGTCGCGAGTACCTGCATCGCCATGACCGGCGACGCGACGCGTAGATCAATGAGGTCGACCGAACGGCGCAGCGTTCCAGCCAGACGCTCCTGAATGTCGAAACGCGTCACAGGGTCCAACGGCTGTGCGGGCAAGATGGCGACATCGACGTCGCTCTGGGGACCATCGGCAGCAGAGGCGGTCGACCCGAACAGGTAGACCGCCACCGCCGTCGGCACCGCGGCGCAAATGGTTGCGACGATGGCATCGTCTCGGACAAGGTCGTCAGTGCTCACTCAAATGCCTCAGGCTGATCTTACCCCCTCCCCGCCCGCACGTGATGTGAGGCAAGCAGAGAACCAAGCCAGCCGGTGTTGCCGTGTTTTTTGCTCTAAGGCAAAAAATCCTGTGTGGCCCCGCTGCCGCAGGACCTTGCCCCTCACGGCAAGTTCAGTTCCTTGCAGAGCGCGCCAAAGGGCAGCACGCGGATGCCATCAACCATCGCGTCTTTGGTGCCGGTGTGGGTCTGATACCAGCGCGGAATCAGCGTCCGATCGCGGAAGTAGCGAATGGCGCGGCTGACGCCGCCCTCGCCCGTCTTCACCTCGACGGCAAACAGGGGTTTGCGATCGCGAAGGACGACAAAGTCCACCTCGCGGCCGTCGGTGTCGCGCAGGAAGCGCAGTTCCATGCGCCAGCCTTCCGTGTCCTCGATGAAATGACAATACTTCAAGAGGTGTGAGGCCACGCAGTTTTCGAACCGTGGGCCGGTGCCTTCGACCGACGACCAGTCCCAGAGATACAACTTCTGCTCCTTCTTGACCGCCCGAATGCGCGGCGCTCCGAAGGGCGCAATCCGGAAACACACGAACAGCCGCTCCAGGATCTCGATCCATCGTCCCGTCGTATCGTGCGCCACCTGCAGGTCCTCGCTCAGATTCCTGACCGAAAGGGGCGCGCCGACCCGTGACGGCAGCGCATCGGCCAACACCTCCACCAGCGAGATTTCGCGAACCCGCTCCAGGTCCCGTACGTCGTCGCGCACCACGCGATCGAGTCGCTCACGGTGCCAACGGCGCCGGTGTCGCTCCGATGCCCGGAAGAACGGTTCCGGGAATCCTCCGAACCGCAGGAGGACATCGAGCACATCCCGGCCGCCGCCGAGTTCACCGAGCGACAGCGGATGCAGGCGATAGGGATGGTAGCGCCCGTGCAGCGATTCGCCGCCGCGCCGGTAGACATCGAGGCGCGCTGATCCCGTAATGAGGAAACTCTGGCCCGGTTCGCGGGTATCCCACAGCCCCCTTCACGAGGTTCCGCCAACGCGCATACTTGTGCACTTCGTCGAAGACAATGCGAGAGACGCCTGTCGACAGTTCGCCGCGCAGGATGGAGGGTCTGACGCGCACGTCGTCCCAGTTGAGATACGCGGGATGCCGCGCGTCCTTCGCCCCGAGCAGGGCCAACGCGAGGGTGGTTTTACCGACCTGGCGGGGACCGCTGAGCAGCACCATCTTTTCACCGAGATCCGCGTCGATGGCGTGGTGCAGGTATCGTGGAGCGGACTGTGGGGGTACGGTGATATCAGGCCAGTCCAACTTTACTCATGAGTAAAGTCTGATTCACCAGACAATACTACGTCTCAACGTCCGGGGAAGTCGCGAGGGAGACGGCTGGCGCGCGCCGACGTTACGGCCCGAGCAGCGCCGCCGGGACAACGGCGATGCCGTCCGGGCGACGATAGGCCACTGGCCCTGTCGTCACCACCACCGCATCAAGCAAGTCGTCGCCGATCGTCGCCGCCAGCCATCGGAGATGGCGAACGTCTTCGTCGCCGATACGGCGTGCCAACTTCACCTCCAGCGCCAGCACGCGGTGATCCTGACGTTCGACAATCAGATCGATTTCGTGGAGGTCGCCACGGGTACGCACGTGTCCCACCGACGCCTCTGCCGCCTGCGCGAACACACGCACACTCTGCGTCACGAGCGACTCGAACAAGTGTCCGAGCAATGTGCCACGCCTCGGGATGGGGGGCCCCAACGCTCGCGAATCCAGCAACGCGTCAACGTCCGCGCCGAGCAAACGCGCGGCCAGCGCGGGATCCGCCAGGTGGTGTTTCGGTGGGCCTGTCAGTCGGGTGATCGGATTGTGGACGGGTTGCCACGAAGGCAGCGGATCGATAATCCACAGGCGCTCGAGCGTGTCTCGATACGGCTGTACCGTCGTCTTCGCGGGCTTGTCACCCTCACCTCCGGTGGAGGCGTCACGAATGGTCTCGTAGGACGCTGTCGTGGATGTTGCGGCGGCGTACGCCGTCAGCCATCGGCGCAACGCAGCGGGATTGCGCACCTGGCGGCCCATCTCCGCGAAGTCGCGCTCGACGATGCGGGCAATGTAGCCGTCAAGCTGCGCACGTTGGGCTCGGCCTTGCAGGTGGCGCATGCCAGGAAACCCTGACGCCACAATTTCTCTGGCATACATGTTCAACGAGACGTCTGTGTCGCCGGCAATGGGAGGGCGTTCGCCCGACAGCAGTCGAGAGAGGCTGACGGTGGGCGCACCGACCCCGCGTTCGAAAAGTGTCATCGGGCGCATGCGCACCGTCACGATGCGACCGGCGCCCGAGTGAGTTGGCAGTTCGACCGGCGCCGAGGAGCCAGTCAGGATGAACTGACCGGGTCTGGCCCCGGCATCAACCGCACGGCGTACCAAATCCCAGGACTCGGGCAACCTCTGCCACTCGTCCAGCAAGACAGGCGCGGCGCCACGCAACAGTCGGCCCGGGTCCGCCGCAGCCACTGACCGCTGATTTGGGTCGTCCAAGCGATGGACGGTCAGGGCTCGCCGGAGTGCCGTTTCAGTCTTGCCCACCGCCTTTGGGCCTTCGATCGACAACGCAGGCAGCGCGGGCAGGAGGGCGTCCAGTTCCTGGTCGACCACCCGACGAACGTAGGGGGACTGTTCCTGTTGGCTACCGTCTGGCACCAGACAAGGCTACCACTTGCCACTAAATAACACTACCGTATGCCACTTCAGCGAGCGGCCAGCACCTTGGAGGACGTCAAGCGCATCCCTGGCGCCGCCGATTTGACCAACCGATGGCATGGTGCAGGTAGCGGGGAGCGATCGGATACCAGCGACAACACTATGTCTCGATGCCTGCCAGCGTCCTCGGGACGGTATCCTAAGGGAATGAATCAGCTCATCGTGGTGGCGGGGGGTGGCGGTTTCATCGGAGGCCACCTGGTTTGCGACCTCCTTCGCAAGGGTCACACTGTCCGGGCCGTAGACGTCAAGCCGATCGCTGACTGGTGGCAGGTGTTTCCGGATGCGGACAATCTGGTGGCCGATCTCCGGCTCAAGTCCGCCTGCGAGCAGGCGTGCGCCGGCGCCACAACGGTCTACCAACTCGCCGCAGACATGGGCGGCATGGGGTTTATCGAGCACAACAAGGCGTTGTGCATGCTTTCGGTGCTCATCAACACCCATATGCTTGAGGCCGCAGCAGCGGCTGGTGTGAGCCGGTTCTTTTATTCGTCGTCGGCCTGCGTCTACAACGCCGGCAAACAGCAGGACGCTGACGTCACGCCTCTCAAGGAAGAGGACGCCTATCCGGCGATGCCCGAAGACGGCTACGGTTGGGAGAAGCTGTTCTCCGAGCGCATGTGTCGCCATTTCCGGGAGGACTTTGGCCTGCAGACGCGCGTGGCGCGCCTGCACAACGTGTACGGGCCGCTCGGCACGTGGGACGGTGGCCGCGAGAAGGCGCCGGCCGCGATCTGCCGGAAGGTCATTGAGGCCAAGGTGCACGGCACGAACGCCATTGAGATTTGGGGCGACGGCCACCAGACGCGGTCATTCCAGTACATTGACGACTGCGTGTACGGCGCGCAGGCCATCCTGGCCAGCGACGTCACTGACCCACTCAATCTCGGGTCCAGCGAATTGACCACGATCAACGGCCTGGTGGACATCGTGGAGACGATCGCTGGCGTGACACTGGAGCGTCGTTACAACCTGACGGCCCCCAAAGGCGTCAACGGTCGCAACTCCGACAATACGAAGATCAAAAGCCTGCTGGGCTGGGAACCGTCCATCCGGTTGCGTGACGGCCTCGAGCAGACCTACCGCTGGATCTTCGACCAGTACTCGCGGCCGTGAATCATGTGGCAGGCGAGCTGATGCGCTGCCATTCAACCACCGGCCTCACCACTCCCGCTGGGACATCCAGCGGCGCCCCCTGTCCTTTTGTGATGTTGGCAACATCAAACGCAACAACCTCATCTGCCCTGAGCAGCAATTGCTGCTGATTCACACCAAAGACAAGCGATACGTAATATTGCCCCGCATTCAATAGATGACCGGGGATGGTCGCCCGGAGCACGTATTGGCCGGGCTGGGAATCGTGGCGGCTCGTCACGACGTGCTCGGTTGCAAACAGGGTAATGCCCTGGTCAGTGATCACATAAATCGTGCAGTCGAGATTGACGCGTTCGTGGGAATTGGTAAAGGCAATGGTGACGTCCACGGCCGTGTCGAGTCGGATCAGTGGTTCGTGGCCGGCAGGCGTAACGGTGACCTGTGTCAGAGTGATTCCCCCGCCACGCGGGACCAGGTCATGGCGTGTCCAGTCCATGCCTTGGCTCTGGGTCAACGCTCGTTTCAGGTAATCAGCCACGACCCGATCGATACTGCCTTCGCCGGTGACACGACCTTCCGTGAAGAGCAGACCTCGCGAACAGAGTGACTGAATCGACGCCATGTTGTGACTGACAAACAAGACTGTTCTGCCCTCGCCGGACACACTCTTCATTTTTCCCAGGCACTTCTTCTGGAACGCGGCATCCCCCACCGCCAGCACCTCGTCCACAATCAGAATCTCCGGTTCCAGATGCGCCGCAACGGCGAATGCCAGGCGGACATACATTCCACTGCTGTAGCGCTTGACCGGTGTGTCGATAAAGCGCTCGCATCCGGAGAAGTCGATGATCTCATCGAGGTTGCGGCTGATCTCGCGTCTGCGCATGCCGAGGATGGCACCGTTGAGGAAGATATTGTCTCGGCCGGTCAATTCCGGGTGGAAGCCAGTGCCCACTTCAAGGAGTGACGCGATCCGTCCCCTGATCTTCACCTGCCCACAGGTCGGCGCCGTGACACGCGACAGGATTTTCAGGAGGGTGCTCTTCCCAGCGCCATTGCGTCCGATGATCCCAAGGACTTCGCCCTGCCGAACATCGAACGAGACATCCTTGAGCGCCCAGAGCGAATCCGAGTCGGCTGCGACACCGGTGTCAGCCGTCGCGACAGGGTTGACGGCGCCAACTATCCGGTAAGGGTCGTCCTTGCCTCGGACGCGATGCCACCAGCGGTTGAAATCGTGGCGGAAGGTTCCAGTTCCGATCTCTCCGAGGCGGTAGAGCTTCGAAACCTGTTCCAGTCTGATGACGACGTCCTTCATCCCCCGATCACACCGTATCCATGAACGTTCTCTCAACTCGGTTGAAGATCGCCACGCCGAGGAACAGCAGGACGGTGGTCGTTGCCGCCGACACGCCCAGCCCATGCCACGGGATTTGCCCCCCGAGGTAGACGGCGCGAAAGGCCTCGATGGGAGCCGACATCGGATTCATTTCAATCAGCCAGCGCCACCGGTCCGGGAGGGCAGACATCGGATAGATGACAGGCGTGGCGTACATCGCCAGTTGCACCCCGAAAGCGATCAGAAAAGTCAGGTCACGGTACTTGGTGGTCAGCGACGAGACGATAATCCCGATTCCGAGACCGAGTGCCGCCATATGGAGCAGGAGCGTGGGCGTCAGCAGAATCACGAAAGTCCAATCGGGGTGAACAGGCGCCCCTTCTGCCAGGTGCCACGCCAGAAAGCCGAGGAACAGCAGCAGTTGGATCAAAAACTGGATGATGTTCGAAGCCACAACCGAGAGCGGAGCGATGAGGCGGGGGAAATAGACCTTGCCGAAGATTCCGGCGTTCACGACGAACGTGCTGGACGTCCTGGTGAGGCAGTTGGAGAAGTAGTTCCACGGCGTCGTGCCCGCAAGGTAGAAGAGCATGGCTGGGAAACCGTCAGTCGAGATCTGTGCCACCCCGCTGAAGACGACCGTGAAGACCGCCGTGGTCATCAAGGGCTGAATGAAAAACCACAGGGGCCCCAGAATCGTCTGCTTGTAGACCGCGACGAAGTCGCGGCGCACGAAGAGCCAGAGAAGATCGCGGTACTCCCAGACGGCGTTCAGATGAAGTGCCCACCATCGCGTGTCCGGCTGAATGACCAGATCCCATTTCTCGGAGCCTGGATGGGCGGGCGAAGATGGCTGGGGCATGGCCTACGTGCCTATCGACGATTGTCCTGGGAGGACTGGTGCCATCCGCCCGTGGGACCATCCAACAGCATGGGGCCAAGTATGGCATGGGAACGTCTAAATCCAAGGGACGTCGGGGCCACGTCAATCCGTGTTCACGATGACCAGAATCGCTGTTCACGTTGAACCGGAATGAGCGTTCACGATGGTCCGGAATACGCCGTTACCGCCAAATGAGTGGCGCCGCGTTCGCTCCCCTCTCATATGACCGCGGAGTTTCCATCCTTGCGAAAATCATAATCCGTGAGGTAATTCGGCTTGAGCACCCAGGCCAACAGATCTGGGTCCGAGCGAACTTCGGAAAGATGGAAGTTGTAGCCAGCGGCGTAGGCGGCACCGGTGTCATGCCGTATCAGGCGAGCAGAAAATGCCCGCGCACCTTCCAGCAGTCTCCTGCTGATGGGCGGCGGGGCTTCCTTGAACGTCAGCACCTCTGTGCCGCGAGCGCGCCTGATTGCCGAGTAGGAGTCAGAGATTCCCTCTCGGTAACGACGGTCCTGGAAATATTCCACACGGAGTCGGTCCTTATCAATCAGGTGCTCAACCTTGGCGCCCGGATGATACTGGCACTTCAGTCCCTCATGGAGCATCTTGTGCGACAGCCCGCCCTCGCCGTCACCTCGATATCTGAGAAACTCTGCCGGAACCCCATCCGGGTGAAAGCCTCCCAACGAATTCATTGTGTTCTTGCGGATACTGAAGTTGAGGCCCCAGACGAAATAAGGAGCAATTTCCTTAGCTGATGAACCGAGATCGATGAGGCTCAGGCAGTCCAGATATCGTCCTTGAGGAACGCTGACGTAGAACTCTTCGATCCACCCAGGTGGGGGGACTTCAAACCTGGGAACTGAGGGTCCACCAACCAGATGAACTGCCCTGTCTTCAAATGCCTGCAGAATTGACTGCAACCACTCCGGATGGGCAACGACGTCATCGTCGACAAAGCACAATATTTCCGACCCTGCCTCTGATGCGCCCCTGTGGCGGCTGGCGAGCAGTCCCGGAACCGATTCGTGCAGATAACGAATCAGGTTCCTTCTGTGACTGTGCACCAACCTGGCTGACACCGCCTCGGTCTCATCCACAGACGCATTGTCGATAATCAGAATCTCGTATTGATCGGGGTCGACGCTCTGATCTGCCAGAGAAGCGATACAACGGCTCAGAATGGCCGTACGATTTCGGGTGGGCACCACAATGGAGGCACGGAGGCCAGCCGTCCGATCACCGAGTTCGCCGTCACCGGCCATGGGGGTTATCCCTCGACTCCTTCATAACGGGCCTTCAACGTCGCCCGTGTTCTGTCGATCTCGGCCAGGTCTGCAAGAAACCTCTGTCCGCTCGCAACATTCGGCACGATCTCTGTGCCGTGTCCGCTGCCCACCGCATGTTGGGCAGGGTGTTCAGTCTGTATTGGACCGACAGACAACAGGTGTTTCCATATCGCCAGGTGGCGGTCGGCATAGTGCTTCCAGGTCAGCTCGCTGACCGACTCAGACCGGCGGCGCTTGCCCTGAGCAATCTGGTGGAACACGGACACCAAAGACTGGGTATCTGTGATCCGATGGGTGAGTCCGTCCTGGATATCAAGATGGAAGCCCTGAGGCGTTGCGATCGTCTCGACTCCTGCATGCAGCGCATCAAGAAAACCCATGGACCCCTCATCCCAGCCGAGATACAGGTAGTAATCAAGCGTGGGCATGAGGGCCTGATAGCGCTCCTGGCTGAACTCACGGTAATACGTCACGATGAACTGCCGGCGCCTCAATACGTCAACGATGGCCTCCCAGCCTGAGCCCATGATAGTGAAAGAAAAATCAGCGGGGTCGATGTGCGCTGCCAGTTCACGCAGCATCCACTCTCGCTTACAGGGATCCGGTGTGTAGAGCCGTGTCGTAAGGCCGATGTGCAGCTTTTTCGGAGCAATGACGCCGTCATGGGCGGGGTTGACGTACCACAACCTGGCTGCAGGCAGGCCTGCGTGAACAAGGTCCGCCATGTGGCTGCGAGACAAGCAGATACCGGCGAGTGCTGTCGTGAGTTGAGTGCGTATGAGCTCCAGTTTTCCAACCGAATCGACATGCGTGATGCCGATCGTTGCCCGATGGGTACCAGGCTCATAGTCGGCGTACCAGACGTAGTGGTTGAGATCGGCCGAGGGGTCAGGTGTGGAGCCCAGAGTTACTGGGATCAATAGTGCGAGTTCACTGGTCATTCGGCGGGCGATCTTGCCGAAAATCCAGTTCATTTGATCCTGTCTGCAGACGATGCGCACTTTCATTAGGGGGAGTGCCTCAGTGCGGCCATTATAGTGGCTCGCCTGCCGTCACATATAAGCGCCGGCGACCTTCGCGGAGCCGGTTCAACCAGTTATCTTTCTCGGGTACGATCAGTCTCGCGTCTTGCGACTCTGGCACTTCTTGACGGAGGCCGGGCGCCAGGGAAAGAGTACCGACATTGACTCCACAGCGCGGTTTGGGACAGATACTGAATGGGGCGCTGAATCGGCTGCTGAGCCGTCGTGGGAACTCCTCTGCCGAAAGAGACCATGGCAGCCTGAAGAGCCGGACGAACATAGGCGGCCTGTGGATCAACATCGTCTGCTATGAGGACCCTCAGGCCTGGATCCTTGGCAAGATTGCCCGGCGGCTTGCGGAGCATCTGAAGGCGACCGGTGTGTCTGTTGACATCAGCCGAGTGGCCAATCCTCGTGCGGACATCAACCACCATGTCTCGTACTGGAACTACGATGGCCAGGTGAGCAGTGGCGACACGCTGATGGTCACGCACATCGATACCGACGAGGAACTGCGAAAGCTGAAGCACCAGCTTGTCGGCGCGGAAATGGGCATCTGCATGTCCTCGCCCGAAGTGAGCCGCCTGGCAGACCTCGGTGTCCCCAGGGAAAAGCTGTGCTACGTGAACCCCGGTCACGACGCCGCGATCGCACCAAGAAAGACCGTGGTCGGCATCACCACGCGCCTGTACCCGGATGGCCGCAAGCGGGAGTCCATGCTGCGTGACCTGGCAGACCGGGTCTCGCTCGACACGTTCCATTTCAAGATTATGGGAGGCGGCTGGACCGAGCTCGTCGCGGCCCTGCGTGACCGTGGCATACAGGTGGATTACTGGGATGACTTTGTGCCCCAGACATATGAAGCGCTGTTCGCGAGCCTTGACTATTACCTCTATACCGGGCTCGACGAGGGGTCGATGGGTTTTGTCGACGCGGTGGCCGCGGGAGTCCGGACGATCGTGCCCCCCCAGGGCTTCCATCTCGATGCGACGGATGGAATCACCCATGCGTTCACTAACATCGACGAACTCACCGCCATCTTCACCGCGCTTGCCGGGGAGAGATCCCGACGAGTGCAGGCGGTCTCGGGCTGGACGTTTGCGGAAAATGCGCATCGGCACTTGCGCATTTGGGAGTTCGTGCATGGGCGAACAACCGGCAAGCTGGTTTCGCCGGAACTCGGGCGCGAGCTGACGGCGATGAGCGTCGTGTGGTGAGGCGTTAGCGATGTGCGGCATCGCCGGCATCATTCAGTGGTCCCCCGATGGCGATCCCCGTGCCGCCGCAGGTCGGATGGCCTCGGCGCTCGGCCATCGGGGCCCTGACGGCACCGCGATACGCGCACAGGGGGCCGTGGCCCTGGCTCATTGCCGCCTGGCGATCATCGACCTGGCTCGTGGGCAGCAGCCCATGAGCAATGAGACAGGGACGATCCACCTCGTCGCGAACTGCGAGATCTACAACTACCGTGAGCTGCGTCGAGACCTGGAATCGAGGGGGCATCACTTCGCCACCGATTCGGACGCCGAAGTCATCATCCACGGATATGAGGAATGGGGCACGGCCCTGCCGCCCCGCCTGCGCGGCATGTTTGCCTTTGCGATTGTGGATTTCGATCGCGCGCGGGCCTTTCTGGCGCGCGACCATTTCGGCATCAAGCCGCTGGTGTGGCATCGAAGCGACCACGCGTTTGTGTTCGCCTCCGAATTGCGGGCACTCCGTGCAGGGCTGCGAGAGACACCGGGCGGCAGTCTTGAAGCGGTGGAGCTGTATCTTCGATACCGCTACATCCCAGCCCCCCACACGATCTATCGCGACGTCTTCAAGCTGCCTCCCGCGTCGTGGCTGGAAGTCTCATTTGACGGCGCGGTCGCAGGCCCCAGGAAATACTGGGCCGTTCACTTCACGCCTGACGCCGACGACCCTGGAGACGATGCCACCTGGGCCGCGCGCGTGGAAGAGACCCTGGCGGAATCGGTGACCGCACACATGGTGGCTGACGTCCCGTACGGCGTGCTGCTGTCGGGCGGCGTTGATTCTACCGTCGTCTCCCAACTGGCGAGGCGATCGGCCGGTCGTCCGCTACCCGCATTTACGATCGATTTCACCGGCGATACCCGCTCCGAAGTAGGTTATGCGAGAGCTGCCGCCGACCACCTGGGCTTGGAGCTTCACGTCGCGACCGTTGGCCCGGAGGCGGTGTCCATGCTCCCGGTGCTCGCGAACCACTTTGGCGAACCGTTCGGAGATCCGTCGGCCCTCCCCACGTGGAGCCTCGCGCGACTGGCGCGCGACCACGTGCCCATGGTGCTTTCCGGTGACGGCGGTGATGAGGCCTTCGGCGGGTACGACAGCTATGCGGCATTTCTGCGTGGCGACTCCGTGCGAACGGTCGTCGGCACCCTTCGCCGAAGTCCGGCTGAGGGACTCACGCGGGCCGCGCGCTACGCCCGACATCACCTGACGGGCCGGATGACACCGACCGTTGCAGAGTGGGAGCGCTGGATCTTGTGCTTTCGCGCCGACGAGCGGATGTCCCTCTGGCGCGGCGACTACGGCTCTCTGGTCGAGCGGCACGCATCCCTGTTCGATGCGCCAGCCGAATCCGCCCCTTACGACGACGCGCTGGCCTTTGCGCAGGCGATGGACTACCAGACCTACCTGCCGGGGAATATCCTCGCGAAAGTGGACATGGCCAGCATGGCCCACGGGCTTGAGGTGCGCACTCCGCTGGTTGATCGCGATGTCGTCTCTCTGGCCAGTCGCCTGCCGCTCCGGCAGCGCTGGAGAACAGGAACTCCTGCAGGAACCGTGCGGAAGTATGCGCTCCGCCAGTTGCTTGAACCGGATTTCCCGCCGGCGTTCATCCATCGGGCCAAACAAGGGTTTGTCGGCCCACACGCGGCCTGGATGCTGCACGACGAGGCAATGCGGGCGCTACTGGCGGCGTGCCTGCTGGACGAGGCATCCCCGCTGCGTGCGCTCTTCAGACCGTCGGCGATGCGAGAACAGGTCGAGAGCCATTGCGGCGATCACGACAACTCCAGCCGGATCTGGCTCCTTCTGATCCTTGGCCTCTGGATGGACGCCAACCCGGATGTGCGGTTCTCGTGAGTGATTCTCAGATGCGCCCGATCAGCCGCATGCGTGTGGCCTTCCTGACGCCGGAATACCCGACTGAGAGGGCGGGGGGTGGACTCGCGGCATATGTCAGGCGCATGGCCATCTCGCTGATGGAGGCCGGGCATGAGCCGGAGGTCTTCGTGTTTGGCCAGCAGGCCAGCGGCGTGATCGTTGACAAGGAGATCCGGGTGGAACGGACGGCGCCCGGCGGGTATCTGCCTTCGCCATTGGAGGCCGTGATCACGCGTGTCGGACTCGGTGCTGTCGCCGGGAACATTCGCTCGGCGATGGGGCTGGCGGCCGCATTCGGGCGGCGCGATGCCGCGTGTCCGTTCAACATTGTTCAGAGCTCTGATTACTCATTTCCCGGACTGTTTGTCAGGCCACGCGCCGGGCGCACCGATATGGTGCGCTGCAGTTGGGCCGCTGACTTGTACCAGCGTATCGACGGAGTCACCGGCGCAGGCGCGCGTGTCAACAGTTGGCTCGAACGCCGGCTCATCAGCCGGGCCGACGCGGTCTACGCACCCAGTGAGTTCATCGCGGGCCACCTCCGCCAGCGCTTCGGCCTCGATGTGGCGGTACTTCGCCCTCCGGCCCTGCTCGAGACATCGACGGCTCCCCTGCCTCCCGCACAACTTCCACCACGCTACCTGGTCTTTGCCGGGCGTATTTGCCGCCGCAAGGGCACCGACACACTGGCTGCCGCATTGCCACTGGTCTGGCAGGAGGCGCCGGATCTGTGCATGGTGTGGCTGGGCCCAGAATCCCACGCGGGGACGATGCACCGGTATCGCTCTGCCTGGGGTGATCGGCAGCACCAGGTCACGTACCTGGGCGTGCAGCCGACCGCCGAAGTGTACGCCGCAGTCTGTGGGGCGGAGGCGTCGGTGTGTCCCAGCATCGCAGACAATTTTCCCAACGCCGTGATCGAGAGCCTGCTCCTTGGCGTACCCGTCATTGGATCGCGAGGGGCGAGCATCGATGAACTCGTGGAGGACGACGCCTCCGGGATCCTCGTGCCTATCGAAGACCCCGTCGAGCTCGCCGCAGCCATGCTGCGGGTCTGGCGCCGGACGACTCCGTGGCGGCCCGGCGAATTCCAGACGCCGGAGCGTGTCCGTGCCCTGACGCCACAGCGAGCCGTTCGAGAGTTCCTGGAACTGGCCCGCCAATCACACCATCTGGCATGATTAGGAACGGGAGATCCATCGATGAGCAGCCTGCACCCTGCTGGAACTGAAGTCATTCGCTCCGGAGATACCGTGCTGTGCTGCATCTTCCGCGGCGACGCCCTTCCATCCGCAACCACATTCATGACATCCGCCGAAGCGGCGCTCCAAGTTGGCCATATCGTGCACCCGCAGGGGCACGCCATTCCCCGACATATCCACCGGCCAACCGAGCGCCACCTCACGAGCACAACAGAGGTGCTGCTGGTTCGGCGCGGCCGATGCGAGATCGATGTGTACGACGGTGAGCAAGATCTCGTGGCGACTCGAGACTTGCATGAAGGCGATATCGTCCTGTTGCTGGCAGGCGGCCACGGGTTCCGGATGCTGGAGGATACCGTGCTGCTGGAAGTCAAGCAGGGGCCGTATCTCGGCATCGACGAGAAGGTGCAGTTCTAGGCGTCCGGCATGATCCCTGTCTGCGAACCAGTGCTCACGGCCGCCGACGTGTCGAGCGTCACGGACGCCCTGAACACCGGCGACATTTCTTCGGCAGGGCCGGCGGTCCGTGAATTCGAAGAACGGTGGGCAGCCTACTGCGGCCGGCGCCACGGAGTGGCGGTGGCCAACGGCACCGTGGCGCTGCAGCTTGCCGTGGCGAGTCTCGATCTCTCGCCGGGTGATGAGATCATCATGCCCTCCTTCACCATCGTCTCGTGTGCGCTGGCAGCCGCGCATTGCGGAGTCGTCGTTCGGCTGGTGGATTCAGACCCGCGCACCTGGTGCATGGACACCGACGCAGTCGGCCGCGTGGTTGGCCCGCGCACACGCGCGATCATGCCGGTGCATATCTACGGACATCCCGTGGACATGGACCCGGTGATGGCGATCGCGGAACAACATGGCCTGGCAATCATCGAGGACGCCGCCGAGGCCCACGGTGCGGAGTACCTCAGCCGGCGCGGAGGCCACGATACCTGGCGCCGCTGCGGGAGCTTCGGTTCGATGAGCTGCTTCAGTTTCTATGCGAACAAGCTCGTGACCACCGGCGAAGGGGGCATGCTCGTGACCGACGATGACGCCCTGGCCCAACGAGCGCGACTGCTTCGGAACCTGGCATTTGAGCCGGGTCGCCGGTTCCGTCACGAGCATCTCGGTTTCAACTTCCGGATGACGAATCTTCAGGCGGCGCTCGGCGTGCCGCAGATCGCGAGGATGGATGACATCATCGCGACCAAACGCGCCATCGCCGCCGGCTACACGGCCGGGTTGCGGGATGTGGCTGGCCTTACCCTGCCCGTCGAAGAGCCGTGGGCGCGAAGCGTGTTCTGGATGTACGGAGTTGTGCTGGATCCTGCGACGGGTCTCCACGCCGAGGCGCTCGCAGAGCGATTGTCGGATCGAGGTGTTGAGACCCGCCCCTTCTTTCTGGGCCTGCATGAGCAACCCGTCCTGATCCGCCGCGGCTGGTTCAGGGGGGAGACGTTTCCCGTTGCCGACCGGCTCGCGCGCCAGGGGCTGTATCTACCCAGTGGCTTAGGGCTGCAACCAGACCAGATTCAATTCGTGATTGACGCGGTGAGGCGGTCGCTGCTGTGAATGATGTCTTCGGCCAGGAGTACGCGGCTGCGTACGACCTGTTTTACGCTGGGAAGTCCTACGAAGCCGAGTGCGATGTGCTCGAACGCGCCTTTCGGGAGTTCTCTGCCCGGCCAGTCCTGCGTGTGCTCGACATCGGCTGCGGGACGGGAGGCCACGCACTCCCAATGGCACGCCGCGGGTACGAAGTGGTGGGAGTTGACCGTTCGCCAGGAATGTTGGCAGTGGCCCAGGCCAAGGCCCAGGCCGCTGGCCTCGCCAGCGTGATCACCTACGTCGAGAGCGATATCACGGCCGCTCTCGATGTCGCCCCGTGTGACGCGGCCCTGATGATGTTCAATGTCCTCGGCTATCAGACCTCACCGCAAGACGTCGCGAGTGCGCTCAAGGTCGTTCGGCAATCCTTGCGCCCCGGTGGGCTCTTTCTGTTCGACGCGTGGCAGACCGAGGCGGTCGAACGCGAGCCACCGGCACCGCGGGAACGCCTGTACGAAGAGGACGGCGACAAGTGGATCCGCCGATCGTCTGGGCACCTTGACCGTGAACACGACATTTGCACCGTCACGATTCAGGTGCACCGGTTGCTGGACGGCCAAATCGCGGCAGAGACCGTCGAGCATCACCGAGTGCGGCACTTCAGCCATGAGACGCTTATCGAGTTGCTCGCCGCAGCGGGAATCGACCTCGTGCGCCTGGGCCGCTTTCCAGATTACTGGAACGATACCGACCCACAGGATTGGAACGTCATGGGGATCGGGCAAGCCGGCGTGTGAGCTAAGGCATCCAGCTCAACCATTCGTACGCCACGCGCTTAACGCGGCGCCAGCCGAGTCGATAGGCGACGCTTTTGAAGAGCCTGCCAGGGCTGATCACAATAAGGGCGGCGCGGCGAATTATTCCTTTGGCCAGTCGCCTGTGCGCCGTGTCAGCCTCGATAGCCTGCCGCTCGGCCTCGAGCATGCTCTGGGATGACTCCCTTTCGTGAACCGCGACCGGCGGATCAAGTATCCAGACGTCATCGAGCGTCTTCTCCGCCAGCAGAAGATCCCAGGGGTCAGGAATTGTGCTGATCACCGGCTCACTCTCCAGAATCGCCCTCGCCGCTGCACGCGTGATCACATAACTGAACGTTCCGTGCAGGGCGCGAGCGCTTCTCACGACTCGCAGCAGTGAGTGATCCGGAGTTACTGGTCGCGGCCGTCGGCGCCGCAGCCATAACGGATAGCTCTCATAACCCCTGCACCCGCCAATCAGGTAGATCTCCCTGCGCTGTCCAACCTCTTCGTCGAAACCCGCCAAAGCGTTCACAACGTCCACCACGCGGTCGCCGAGGTCCACGTCGTCCTCAAAGACGACGACGGCATCGTCGCTGCCTTCCACGAGTCGCCGATAGATTTGCCGATGGCCCTCCGCACAGGCGATCTCGGTGACGCCAAGCCTCCGGCCAAATCGCCGCTGGGCCATGTCCTGATCAGCGAGCGTCGCCAGTGCGGCCGGGGTCAAATCCCTGGCATCGGGCGCATCCCAGAACTCGAAGCTCAGCCCCGTGCGCCTGGCTTCCGCCTCAAACCGGGCGCGTCGATCCGCTGTCCGCCGCAGCGAGAGACAGACAACGCTAAGTTTCATATGGGACCACGGTTAGGGAATTCTAACCTGCGCTGCTCCACCGCCGAGTGACCGGCGCGGCAGGATCACGCCCACCTGGTGTGCCCCGCGATGTTTGACCGCATGCCCGTCAAAGGCTACCCTGCGTGAATCCGTTCTCTTGTTGTGAGGTCGTCGATGCAAGCGGGACAGCCGGAAGAACACTTCGTCACGCTCTTCGACAACGCGTTCCTTCCGCTCGGGCTGTGCCTGCATTCGTCCCTCATGACGTGCGCACAGCCATTTCACCTCTGGATCGTCTGCATGGACGATCTTGTCGAGCGGCAATTGACCCAACTGGGGTTGCCTCATGTGTCCCTGATTCCCCTGCGGGAGGTGGAGTCGGATGCTTTGCGCCTGGTCAAGGCGCAGCGCACCCTTCAGGAGTACTGCTGGACGCTGACCCCGTTCGCGCCGCAGTTCGTTTTTGACCGCAGCCCTGAAGTTCACCGGGTGACGTACGTTGACGCGGACCTGTGTTTCTTTGATTCACCGCGAATCCTGATCGACGAACTGGCCGCGACGGGAAAGCCTGTCTTGATCACGGACCACGCGTACGCCCCCGAGTACGATCAGACCGCGACGGCAGGAAGGTTTTGCGTCCAGTTCCTGACGGTGACCCGTTCCAGTGGAGGACTGAGGGTGCTGCACTGGTGGCAGGCTCGGTGTCTGGAGTGGTGTTTCAACAGACGGGAAGACGGCAAGTTCGGCGACCAGAAGTACCTGAGTGACTGGCCCGACCGCTTTGGAGCCGAGGTCCACGTGTTAGAGCAGGTGGAACGAACGCTTGCGCCCTGGAACGTGCACCATTTCGAGAAGCGCGACGGAAAGCTCACGCCGGTTTTTTATCACTTTCACACCCTCAAGCTGGCCAGCCCATCTAGGGTGCGGCTCAATGGGGGCTACGAGGTTGGCGCACTTGGCACCGCCTTGTACCGCCGGTATCTTGATGTGCTGAAACACAGCCTCGACGCCATGAGAGACCAGCAACTGCAGATCACATACGTGCCGCCGACCAGGACTTCGAGTCTCTGGCGAACTGTGAAGCACCGGCTATTCGGCGGTCAGGACGTGTTTGCAGACCTGGACTGAGGCCTGATCGCACGGACGACCCTTCGCGCCCCTCCCCGGACCATCCATCGCAGCAGCCCCGCCCACCCGCCGCCTTCCACAACTGCTCGTAGATAGTGATCGGCATCACGATCCGCTGCAATGTTAGCGGGATGCGAGAGTGGCCCAAGCAGTTCCGGACAATGGCGATGCAGAATTCCCGGCGTGGTGGTATGAGTGCCTTCAGCGTCGAAACCAATGTTCCGTACGAGATTGGCGTTCGGCGTCGCCGACAGTCCCCCCCCGTAAATGGCGCAGGCCAGCCAGCGATACGCCCAACTATCCATGGATCCCTTCAGCACATCGTCGAAGACCCGGCTGAAGTGACGGCGCTCCAGCACGGTGGGAAAACAGGCCTTCCACGAGCGGGAGCGCTTCCATTCTTTCAGGAATGGCAAGTCTCTTTGATAATGCCGCCACGCGCGACGCCAGGTGGCCCATCCCGAACAGTCGGGGTATTTCGAGAAGTAGTACGAACCGTCCCCGCGTCTGACTTCGGGCTGATAACTGTTTCCATTCACCGCCCACACGGACTCCTCAGTCTCGTAGTATCGGAGAAGTTGTTCACAGAATTCGAAGAACTCGGGCGAGGCCACGCAATCGTCCTCAATCACAATGGCTCGATCGGCGTGTGAAAATACCCAGGCAAGTCCCGACGGAATTCGCCAGCTGCACCCCAGGTTGTCGGACGCAAAATTGGTCAACACCTCGCAGGGCCAATCGACATCGGACACGATCGACCTGACGTCAAGGCACCGCTGCTCGTCTTCTGGATGGTCCTTGCGTGGACCGTCCGCGACGAGAAACAGCCGGGCCGGACGATAGGCGCGAATGGCGGCAAAAGAAGCGCGGGTGTGCATCGGCCGGCGAAACACAAAGAAGGCGACCGGTGTCTGACCAGGTTTCATGCTTCGGCTCCGAACGTCGCGTTAACGGCGACAACCCAGTCCAACTCAGCCGTACCGTTCACAACGGCACACAACACCTGGTGACCGTACGCAATCATGGACATTGTCAGGGCCGGAGTGATGACCACGGGAACCAGCGGGACGGGTAAGGCATACCTGACGCCCTGTCAGCGTAGCACCCTTGCCCGCAGCTGCGGATCAGCCAGGCCAACAACGCGCGCGTGTTAGGATTCGACCGTACTCGCACGGTCGCAAATATGGCTGAGGTCTTCGCGTTGTCGGGCACAATCAGGCCCCTGCTGGACCTGCTGTCAGGTCGCGAGCGCCGACGCCTGGTTCTGGTCCTTCTGGCGGCGATAATTGCAGCGGGATTCGAGGCGCTGAGCGTCGCGTCGATCCTTCCCTTCATGGCCATCGTGATCACACCTGATGCGATGACCACGTCCCCCATGCTTCAGACGATGGCCACATGGGTGGGTGCGGAAACGTGGCGCGACACCGTCTTCTGGGCGGCCCTCGGCACCGGCATCCTCGTCGCGGTGGGAAACGCCTCACGACTGGGTGCCATGTGGCTGCAGTGGCAGTTCGAAGCTCGCGTCCGCCAACGTCTGTCATCCGACCTGCTCCGCGCATTCCTCCTGGCGCCGTACGCGTTTCATCTGTCACGACCTGCCCCGTCGCTGATGAGGGCGGTCGGCGACGATGTCTCACGTGTCACCGGAAGTGTCTTGATGCCGATCCTGACCGGCATCGCAAACGCCGTGAGGGTCGGCGCCCTGCTCGGCCTGCTCGCGCTGCAGAACCCACTCGTGGCCGCCGCCGCACTGGCCACACTGGGCGGGGCCTATTACCTGGTGTTCCGACTCGCGCGGCTGCACCAGGCGCGCTTGGCCGATCGCGCGCGTGACGCGGAATTCGAATGCTTCACCACAAGCCACGAGGCCTTTGCTGGAATCAAGGAATTGATCGCGCTTGACCGGCGTGAGACGTTCAGCGATCGTTTCAGCGCCGCGTCAAGGCGCGGGGCCTCTGCCGATGTCAGCAAGCGCCTGGGTCAAGTCTGGCCGCGACACTTCCTCGAGACCCTGACCATCGGCGGCATCCTGACGGTCACGGTCGTGTTGCTCGGGCGGGATGAGGCCGGCGCGGCCTCGACCATTCCCACATTGGCCCTGTACGCCTTCGTCGGCTACCGACTGATGCCGGGCTTTCAGCAGCTGTACGCCGCCGGTGTCTCGCTACGATACGGCCGTTCGGCGCTACAGGCTCTGCACGACGACCGGGTCGCCACTGCCGCCGACCCGGTCGTCGAGGCACCAGCCACGCCCGCTCTTCCGTTCAACGATCGAGTGTCGTTGCAACACGTCTTCTTCACCTACCCCGCCAGTTCCCGGGCCGCGTTGTCGAACGTTACGCTCGACATCCGACGCGGGGAGAGCGTGGGACTGATCGGACCGACCGGGGCCGGAAAAAGCACCCTCGCCGATATCCTGCTCGGGCTGTTTGCACCGGATGCCGGAACCTTAACCATCGATGGCGTCCCCCTCACGCCTGAGTCCACAGCCGCCTGGCGGCGTCAGGTCGGCTACGTCGCGCAACACATCTTCCTCGCAGACGCGAGCGTCGCCCAGAACATCGCCTTCGGTGTGCCCTTCGAGCAGATTGACCACACGGCTGTCAGGGAGGCGGCAGTGCTGGCCCAGATCGACACGTTTATCGAAGCCCAGCCGAATGGTTACGCATCTACGGTCGGAGAGCGCGGCGTGCGTCTGAGCGGCGGCGAACGCCAGCGCATCGGCATCGCCCGTGCACTGTACCGGCGCCCGAGCATCCTGATCTTCGACGAAGCCACGAGCGCCCTCGACGGACTGACGGAGGAGGCGGTCATGGAAGCGATTCGGCGCCTGAGCGGCGACCGTACCGTCGTCCTCATCGCACACCGGCTCCGCACCCTTGATGCGTGCGATCGACTGGTGCTCCTCGACGCAGGCCGCGTGGTGGCCGACGGATCGGCCAGCACTCTTACGGCGTCATCGGATGCCTACGTCCGGTTTCGCGGAAAGTCGTGAGGCCGGTCCACAACCCGTCGCACCATGGCGCCGAACAGGCACAACACCAGGAGCCGCGGCGCCCATTTAAACCAAGAAACACGGTGGACGCCATGAGTGCCGTGGGGGTGGGCTACCTTGAACTGGCATCGTCTGCTCGAACAACGTCACGACCAACGACCGCGAGGATATATGGTCTCAGGAAATAGACGAAAAACATTCGGCCCGAAAAACGCCGGCATAGATCCCAATACATCCTGGGGTAGACACCTTTGGGTCCCAGGACTCCCTTCACCCTCTCCAACAGCGGTTCCGAGCGCGAGTAGTACCAGAGTTTTCTGGGGTTTCGTTGGCCCTTGCATATGGCGTTACGGATCGCGACAGGACCGATCCCCAGTCGAGAGGCCTCCAGACCCAGGAACATGTCGAACCCTTCATGTATATACGTTCCAGAAGGTGGAACATCGAACATGGCGACGGCATGCCTCGTCAGTAATGCACAATTTCCGTTCAGCGTGTCTGTGAAGGCAATGCCGTTCTCAAAATCGGACTCCTCGGTCTTACGGAATCGAAATCCCGACAACCGGATGATGCCTCCGTAGATGATAGTTCCCGCCTCGTCCACTGTGGTACCGGAATAGACGCGGCCCGGATATTTTTCGACCGCAGCCAAAAGACGCTCCAGGCAATCTGGCATGACTTCCACATCGTCATTCAGCAGCCACGCGTACTCGTAGTCCCGCTCTCGGAAGATCCTCAGACCGCGCTGTATGGCGCCACTCCAGAAGAGATTTCCATCAGCCCGTTCGAGAATCGTGCTCGGGTGATGTCTCCTGATCGCCTCGCCAGTGCCGTCCCCCGATCCGTCATCAATTACCAGGACCTCCAAATGCACCCCGTCGGGCAACGCGAGGCTCTCGATACTCCGCAGGCATCGCAGCGTCGTTTCTTTTCGATTTCGAGCGGGAACAATGGCGAGAATGGTCGTCATCGTCCGCACGATGTCACCGTTCTCAGGAATACGTGGCACACTCACCATGTCCACGACTCACGATACCGGAAATCCGGGTAGCCGCGAAATTCCCCTCTTGATTTCCAACGCGTACTGCGCCTTGAGCAAGACCAGAATGTCACAGGCCATGGTGCGGTTACCATCGACGTTGGGATGAAGATCGTTGCGAGCTCTTCTGTACGGGAGCGTGTTTAAGATATACCCAATCCCGTTGCTTGCCGCAAATGTGCGAAGCAGATCGGGATCGGCGAGGTCGTTGGACCGGGCCTGCGGCTCTCGGCTAACCCGATACCAGTCCATTTCCCATTGCAGGCTGGGTTTTAACCCACGCGCCCCTGAGAGCGCGCCCGCATCTGGGTGACACAATATGGAATACGCTATCCGCTGCGCAGTTCAAGGGAGCGAGATGGCGGACAATTTGATCGTCGTGGCCGGGGGCGGCGGCTTCATCGGCGGACACTTGGTCCACGACCTCCTGCGCAAGGGCCACCGGGTGCGCGTGGTGGACGTCAAGCCCTTCGCCGAGCCTGCCTGCGAGGCCGCATGCGCCGGCGCCCAGACGGTGTACCGCTCGCCGCCGACATGCGCTGAACACCATGGCGCTGCCGCGGGCGCGCTTCATACCCTTGGCGAGTATCTGGCGCCCGGCATTCATTCGCGGTGTCGGGCAGCGGCTATACTTTCACTCGACCCTTGGCCGTTGGTCGCTGTGAAATGACGCCTGATACGCGCATCTACGTCGCCGGGCATACCGGACTCGCCGGGTCGGCCCTCGAGCGCGCCCTGCGTGCGCGTGGGCACACCCATATCCTCACGCGCACGAGCGGCGAACTGGACCTGACCAACGCACATGCGACCGCCTATTTTTTTCAACGCGAGAAACCAGAGGTCGTGTTTCTCGCCGCCGCACGAGTGGGGGGCATCCTCGCCAACGACACGTGCCCGGCTGAGTTCATCCATCAGAACCTCGCCATTCAACACAACGTGATCCACGAGGCGTGGCGCGCCGGCGTCCAGCGACTCGTCTTTCTCAGTTCGTCGTGCATCTACCCGCGTGACTGCCCGCAGCCCATCCGCGAAGACGCGTTCCTGACAGGGCCGCTCGAGAGCACGAACCGTCCGTTTGCGGTGGCGAAAATCGCCGGCATCGAAATGTGCTGGGCCTACAACCGCCAGTACGGCACGCGCTACCTCTGCGTGATGTCCACCAACCTCTACGGCCTGAATGACACATACGACCTGGAAGGCGGGCACGTGCTTCCGGCCATGATGCGACGCTTCCACGAAGCCAAACAGAGAGGCGACAAGAAAGTCGTCATGTGGGGCACGGGCGCACCGCTCCGCGAATTCCTCGACAGCGACGACCTGGCCGACGCGTGCCTGCACCTGATGCACCTGTCACCTGACCAGGAAGCGGCCCTTATGAACAACGCGACGCCGCCACTCATCAACGTGGGGAGCGGACAGGAAGTCACCATCAGGGAACTCGCCCACCTCGTGCGGTCAGCCGTGGGCGCGGATCACATCGAGATCGAGTGGGACACCTTAAAGCCCGACGGGACGCCGCGAAAACTCCTGGACCTCAGCCGCATGCACGCCACGGGCTGGCGTCCGCGCCTTCGCCTTGAAGACGGCCTGCGGCGAGCCTACGCCGACTACCTCGCGCGCTACGCCCAGAACACGCGCGCCGGCGGACTCGCGTAGTTTTCCCAGAAACTTCTAATCAGATTGAGGTAGAGCGGCCGCAGTCCTTGAGGAGGATGGTCTTCACGCTGCTTCGCGAAAACGTCGGGTCGGCGGCCATGATTGTACGGGCAGGCGGCGCGCGTGTCAGAGAGCACCGCCCGGGCCTGAGCCCGGGCGATGCCTTGAGGGTCTGTTATGAGACGCGAACGTTTTCCGCGCGCGGTCCCTTGGGGCCCTGGCCCATCGAGAACGTCACCGACTGTCCTTCGCGCAACTGGTCAAACTGACCGTCGCACGCGGACTGGTGGAAGAAGTACTCGTTGCCGTCCGGACCCACCACAAATCCAAAACCCTTGTCGCTTACCAACCGCTTGATCGTGCCTGTCACTACTGTCGCCATGTCAAATCTCCCGTTACTCGTCGTACGTAGACCACCAGCATAGCCGCATATGCCGGGATTCGTTGTCTCTAATCGCACAGGGGGGGAAGGAGGGAATGCCTCGTGTGTCTACTAACGTCGGTTTTGCAGCTTGGTGCGCGCCAGGGGGGCCACGAGGGGGCCCTCATACCAGAGGCGTGCCTGCGGAGAGGCGGCCGCTTTCGTGAACGCCGCTGTGGCGTCGGGCGCGCGGCCCAGCGCCTCGTACGCCAGGCCATTGAGGTAGGCCACCGTGCCGGCCGAGACACCGGGGCCGTCAAGCAACTGCACGTCCTTGATGGCCGCCAACGCGTCTTCCCAATTGCCCAGCCGCATGTGCACCAGCGCCAGATTGATGGACGCCGCCATGCTTTGCACACCCACGACCGGCGATCGCACGGCGTCCTGCAGGTCCAGCAGCGCGCGGTTGGCCAGGAGCGCTGGGTCGCGCACGCCCAGCGTATCCACGCCCAGCGTCACGGGCGCGGGCACTTTTCTGACCACGCCCCCGGCGCCCTTGACCTCGAGCGCGATGGACTGCGCGGTGAGCGGCTGTGCGGCCAGCGCGGCCTGCAGGTCGGCCACCGAGGCCACGGGCTTGCCTACCGCTGAGGTAATGATGTCTCCGGGCGCAAGGCCGGCCCCTTCCCCGGCGCGCGCGACAACGGCCCCGGGGGCGCCAGGTGTGCCGGCCACGTCGATGAACGAGGCATTCACGGAAAGGCGCACCAGCGAGGGCAACGCGGCGTTGAGCCGCTCGAGTACGAGGCCCTGCGACGCCGAGTCGGTCAGGCTCAGCGTGAGCAGATCGGGCTCGCCGCTGCCGGCCGCAAGCAACAGGAGCGAGACGGTATACGCATCCGCACCCACCACTGCCGCCGACAGGCC
This sequence comes from Vicinamibacterales bacterium, assembly GCA_046594875.1. GTDB lineage: Bacteria > Acidobacteriota > Vicinamibacteria > Vicinamibacterales > SCN-69-37 > SYFT01. The sequence continues at coordinate 7,979 of JBKJQX010000087.1, read as the reverse complement.
CTGCACGCCCAGGCGCGTCGACAGGCGCCTGGCCATATCGCGCACGGCTTCGCGCGGGAGACGCGCGCCGGGCAGGCCCAGCATCGGGCCGAGCCAATCGGCCGGAATATTTTCCTGCTTCATCGCGGCGTCAAGCTCGGCCGTGTCCGGCGTGAAGAACATGACGCGACGGGCAGGCGCCAGCATGCGTTCCAGCGTGCCGCGCAACTGCTCCGGCGTAGACCCGGCCCCAGCCTGCAGGGAGATGAACGGCACCGCGCTCCGCAACGTGGCGGTGAGTGTGGCCGTGTCTCCGGTCTTCCACTCACGCCGATCGACAAAACGCCCGCGCGCGCCGCGCACTTCAATCACATGCGTGCCGGCGCAAACCGTGAGGTCACTGCCCACAGGCCCACGGGCCTCGCCGTCCACCATCACGGTGGCCTCACGGTCGGTGCTTTCGATCGCCACTTTGGCCACCGCCGGCGTCATCTGCACGGGCTCGGGCTGGATGTCGTCAGACACGAGCGTAAACGGCATGTCGAAATCGACCAAACACGCGCGCTTCAGGCGCAGACGATGGTCGCCCAGCGAGATGCCGCTGATGGGCATCGGCGCGGAGACGCCCTCGGCCGCGCCCTTGGTGGTGCGGCCCTTCGACACGTCGTCGATAAACACCTCCACGTCGGCGGGCATGGTGACCACGGTGATGGTGGCCGCCACCCGCTCGAGCGCAATGGCCAAGGTCGCCACTTCGGTGGCGACCACGGTGACCTTCTGCTCAAACGGTGTGTAGTTGGGCCGCGTGGCGTTCACGGTGTGCTCGCCGGCCTTGATGTCAAACACCAGCGGCTCGGCGGTGACCTGATACACCTTGCCGTCGACGGTGATCGGGCCGGGCGGCGTGACCTGCACGCTCAGGCGGCCGATGGTGGCGCGGCGCACGTTGTCGAGCACCTTGATCAACCGCGGCGACACGCCGGCGGCGAGGGCAAAGTCGGGCTTGAGCCCGAGCAATTCGGCGAAGTCCTGGTCGGCGCCGGCGGAGTCGCCCAACGCAAACCGCGATCGCGCGCGGTGTTCGTAGGCCTGGACGAGCAATTCCGGCTTCTGCGGCGGCACGCCGGGGCCGCCCGCCGTCAACGCCGCAATGAGCTTGTCGAAGAGCGGCACCGCCTGGTCGTACTGGAACGCGTCGAACGCCTTCTTGCCCTGCTCGAACAACTGTTCGGGCGTGGCCTCCTGGGCCTGATCGGCGCGGCGAAAGCCACGCCCTGCTTCTGTCGCCACATTGGCGACGAGGCAGACGAACACGAGCGTCGTCACTGCCGCGCGTTTCATCGATACACCATCACGCGTTCTGCGCGGTCGTCATACAGGTAGATCGTGCCTGACGGGTCAATCACGAATGACGTACCCCGGCGGAACCCTGCGGGGTCGTTCTGCGGCGGCGCAAAGACGGTGAGCAACCGATACGCGCCCGCGCGGGCCGTGGCCGGAGCCCCAGCCGGGGCCGGTGTCGCAGTTGCGGCAGGAGCGGCCGGGTAGGGCGAAAAGACGGCGATGGACGTGCGGCTCAACACATACAAATGCCCGAACGCGTCAAACGCCACGTCTTCCGCTTCTTCGAGGTCGTAGCCGACGGCCTTCAGTGGAATACGCGCGATCAGTGTGCCGGCCCCGTCGAAGACCACCACCGACTTGGCGTCCTTGTCGAGGCCGGCCACAAGGTCGGTCTCGGTGGACGCCAGCCGCGTGATGCGACCCGCACCAAAGGTGCCGACATGTGCGCCCATGCTCGAGAAGCGCTGCAACACACGATCGTTGCTGTCGGCCACGAGCCAATCGCCGTTGCTCACCTGGGTGGCCGCCTGAAGGTTGGACAGTGCCTTGGGCGTGCCACCCGACTGGGGCACGGCAAGCATGAGCGGCGCGCCTGTGGGTGGGCGGAGCGCGCCGGCGTCAAAGGCCACCACCTGCCCCGCCAGGTCCACGGCGAGGCCACGCGGCCTGACCACCGCCTGCGGCCGTTCGGTGGCACCGGACGTGAGCACGGACAGGCCGGTTTCAGCGGCCGAGAACAACGCGTCTTTGCCCGACCAGGCCAACCCGACCACGTTCTGCAACTTCACCGGGCCGATCGTGTCGGCGCTGAGCGCCCACGCCGGGCCGCCGCGCGTACGAATGTAGAGGCGATGCAGCAGCGTGGTGCGCGCCAGGGCGGTGGCCGCCGCCGGCGTGTTGGGCCAGCGATTGCGCACCTGCTGCATCTCTTCCATGGCCAGCGCGGGTTCCCCCAGTGCGAGCAGCACTTTGCCCAGCGTCAGGTACGCTTCAGCCGCGGTGGTGTCGGTCGGGAATTCCGCAATGGTCCGGCTGAGATTGGCCCGCGCGTCGTCATACCGGCGCGCGTACCACATCGTTTCACCGACAAGTGCGAGTGATCGCGGAACAGCGGCTGACGAAGGGAATAGTCGAAAGACACGTTCAAAATTCGCGAGCGCGGAATCAAGGTCGACGGCCTGATGGCTGCGCGCAAGCGCGAGGCGGCCCGCCAGCAGATAGGCGTCGGGCGCGGAGTCGGACGTCGCGTATTTCTTGACGATGGCATCCACCGCCGCAGCGGCTTCTTTGGTGTCGCCCGCGACGTCGATGTAATACCGGGCGATTTCGAGCAGCGCGTTATCGGCCACGGAACTGTTCGGATGGGTGTCGGCCACCGCGCGGAAGTCCTTGAGCGCTTCGGTGTAGTTGCCTTGCTTCGCAAATGCGCGACCACTTTCAAGTTGCCGCCGCGCCACTTCCTCGCCGGGCGACTGGGCGAGGGTCATGGTGCTCAGCGCTGTGGCCCACGCGAGAATCATCACCCCTCGACGCATCCTCAATAGCTCTCCTTGGGCGGGGCGAACGTCACAGCCAGCCGCTCGCCAGGCACGACGGTCACTTTGCGCGTCTCGCCTTTGCCATCCGGGCACTTCAACGTCACGGTGTGACCGCCCGAAGCGATGGACTTGCTCGCGATCGGCGGGAACCCCAGATCGTTGCCATCCACGCTCACCGTGCAGGTTTCCACCGCCGAGAACACGGCGAGCGTTCCGGGGCCCGGCAACGTCACGTCGGCCGTGGCGCGATCAAAATTGATGGAGAGCGCCTGGCTCAGCAGCATGTCCCTGCTGCGTGCCGTGACGCCGGCGCCGGGCTGCACGGTCACCTCATGACTCGTCGCGGCCGCGGAGATCACACGGGAACCCTGCACCAGCTCAAACGGATACGCGCCGGTGACCGTCAACCGCACCGGCCGGGCCTCGGCGGCAAACTTGACGTCCTTGTTGCCCGCCTTCAAGTCGGCATCCGTGATGCGCGTGGTGATGGGCTTGAAACCTTTGAGCGACAGTTCGACGGTGCTGCCCACCGGCAGACTCGCCAGCGCGATGGCGGCGGGCGTGACTTTGCCCGTATCCGCGCCGTTGATGGTGATGCCTGCACCGTTGGGCGTGGACACCACCAGCAGTTCGTCTTTGCCCAGCGCCGCGCCTGCGCCTGGGGCTCCCGCTCCGGCCCCCGTTCCAGTCGCCGCCGCGGTGCCATCGGCCGTCGTGGCCGATCCGCCCGGCGTGGCGCCGGGATCAGGCTTCACGAAGAAGAAATAGCCACCCACCGCCAGTGCCAACGCGACCACCCCGGCCGCGATCCAGACCACCGGGCCTTTGCCCGCCTCTTCGCGCGGAGGAACAACCACCGTCACCGGCGGCTCGGCGACCTTCGCGGTCCCGGTGGCCGGGCCCCCGGCGCGCATGCTCTGGGTCTTGGCATACAGGGGCACGGTCATCATCCCCGTGCCGTCTGCCGGCGGCATTCCCAGCACCGGCGTCTTGCCGGTATGCAGCTGCGGATCGAGCATGGCGCGCACGGTCTGGAGGTCGGCGGCCATCTGCTTGGCCTTGCCGTAGCGCTCCTCGGGATTCTTGCGCAGCGCATGCGTCACGATGTCGTTGATGGGGTCGGGTAGGTCCGGAATGCTGTTCTTGAGGGGCACCGGCTCCCCGTTCATGATCTGGTAGACCACGGCCGTGGGGCTGTCGCCCTGGAATGGCTTGGTGCCGCTCAACAGTTCGTAGAGCAGCACACCTGCAGAAAACAGGTCTGACCGGCCGTCGATCGGCTGCCCCATGATCTGTTCGGGCGCCATGTAGCTGGGCGTCCCCATCACGGTGCCGGTTTGCGTCACCGACGACATGGCGAATTTCGCGATACCGAAGTCCAGAATCTTGACCGTGCCGTCGTCGAGCACGCGCACGTTGCCGGGCTTGATGTCGCGATGCACGATGCCCTGCTCGTGCGCATACGCCAGTCCTTCGCAGACCTGCGAGGCGATCTCGAGCTTCTGCACCAGGCTCAGCTGCACCTCGGCCTTCATCAAGGCGTCGAGGTCGCGCCCACCCAGGAATTCCATGACGATGTAGGGGGTGCCGTCCACCTCGCCCAGTTCGTGAATGGTCACGACGTTGCGATGGGCCAGTCGCGCGACGGCGCGGGCTTCGCGCAGGAACCGCTCGCGGGCCGCGGTATCGTGCGAGAAGTCCACGAGCATCATCTTGAGCGCAACATCGCGCTCCAGCACGTTGTCATGAGCGCGGTAAAGCACGCCCATGCCACCTTTGCCGACCATGCCCAGGATGGTGTAGCGGCCGATCTTTTCCGGTATGGCTGTCACAGTGTTACTCGTGCGAACCGGCTAATTGTAGCCAAAAAAGCGGTCCGATACGAGCCGCGGCGGACAAAGTTCCGCGGGAATCTTCAGAAAAAATCCACCATGAAGCTCCATGAAGATCCATGAAGCTCCGGCAGAAGGGGTGCGCCGTCCAGAAGGTGACCGGGTGTGGGTGCCCTGCAGCGGCAGGGCGTTACACGCCAATGACGGTGGTCAGTTCTTTGACGGCGGCGGCGGACTTGTTGAACGCGGCCTGCTCGTCTGGCGTCAGGCGAATTTCGATGATCTCTTCCGCGCCGCCCCGGCCCAGTTTCACCGGCACGCCCACAAAGAGGTCTTTCACGCCGTACTCGCCCTGCAGGTAGACCGAACACGGGAGGATGGACTTCTTGTCCTTGAGAATGGCCTCCACCATTTCGGCGGCGGCCGCGCCGGGCGCGTACCAGGCGCTTGTGCCCACCAGTTTCGTGATTTCCGCGCCGCCGCTGGCCGTGCGGGTGCAAATCTCGTCGAGTTTGGCCTGCGAGAGGCGGCCCATCGCCACGAGTTCCGTCAGCGGAATGCCGGCAACGGTTGAGAACCTGGGCAGCGGCACCATCGTGTCGCCGTGGCCGCCCAGGACAAACGCGTGGACGTTTTCCACCGACACGTTGAGTTCCATGGCGATGAACGTGCGCATGCGCGCCGAATCCAACACACCAGCCATGCCCACCACGCGCTCGCGCGGGAAACCGCTCAGCCGATACACGGCCTGGCACATGGCATCCAGCGGATTAGCCACCGGCACGATGATGCAGTTGGGCGAATACTTCACCACCTGCTCCACCACCGACTGCATGATCTTGTAGTTCACGTTCAGCAGGTCATCGCGGCTCATGCCGGGCTTACGCGGCACGCCCGACGTAATCACCACCACGTCCGACCCGGCGCTGGCCGCATAGTCTGACGTCCCGACGAGCCGGGTGTCTGACCCGTCAATCGGGCAGGCCTCGTAGATGTCGAGCGCAATGCCCGCGGCCTTCTCGGCCGCGATGTCGACAATGACCACATCGGCCAGTTCCTTGACGGCAATGGCCCGCGCCACCGTCGCGCCCACGTTCCCTGCTCCACCAACGACCGTTACTTTGCGATTCATGACTGCTGCTCCCAAAAAAGACAATTTTACACGAGGCGTGAAGGACTGAAGGAACCCCTTACCTCACCGGGTAACTTCACACGAGGCGTGTAGGACTGAAGGAACCCTTTACCTCACCGGTTAAGGCCTTCAGCCCTGAACAGGTCCTTCATACCTTCATGCCTCGTGTCAGACCTACAGACGTTCGATCATCGCGGTGGCGAATTCCGAGGTCTTGAGTTCGGTCGCGCCTGGAATCATGCGCGCGAGGTCGTACGTGACCTGTTTGTCGTCGATGGTCTTCTCCAAGGCGTTAATCATCAGGTCGGCGGCCTCGGTCCAGCCCATGTACCGGAACATCAAATCGCCCGAGAGAATGACCGACCCGGGGTTGACCTTGTCGAGGTTGGCGTACTTGGGCGCGGTGCCGTGCGTGGCTTCAAACACGGCGTGCCCGGTCATGTAGTTGATGTTGCCGCCCGGCGCGATGCCGATGCCGCCCACCTGCGCGGCGAGTGCGTCGGAAATGTAATCGCCATTCAGGTTCAGCGTGGCAATCACGTCGTACTCGGCCGGCCGCGTCAGGATCTGCTGCAGGAACGCATCAGCAATCACATCCTTGACGATCAGGCCGTCGGGGAGCTTACACCAGGGCCCGCCGTCGATCTCGACGCCGCCGAATTCGCGCTTCGCGAGTTCGTAGCCCCAATCGCGGAAGCCCCCTTCGGTGAACTTCATGATGTTGCCCTTGTGCACCAGGGTCAGGCTCTTGCGCTTGTGGGCAATGGCGTACTTGAGCGCCGCGCGAATGAGCCGCTCGCTGCCTTCTCGCGACACCGGCTTGATGCCGTACGCCGAGCTCTCGGGGAACCTGACTTTCTTCGCGAGCTTGGGGAAACCGTCGGCAAGCATCGTGCCGAACTTCTTCGCGTCGTCGCTCCCCTGTTCAAACTCGATGCCGGCGTAGATGTCTTCGGTGTTTTCGCGGAAGATCACCATGTCCACCAGATCGGGACGTTTCACCGGCGTTTCCATGCCGCGGAAGTACCGTACGGGCCGCAGGCACACGTACAAGTCCAGTTCTTGACGAAGCGCCACGTTCAACGAACGGATGCCGCCGCCCACAGGCGTGGTGAGCGGCCCCTTGATGCCCACAAGATATTCACGGAACGCCGCGAGCGTGGCTTCGGGCAACCAGCTACCCGTTTGCTGAAACGCTTTTTCGCCGGCGAGCACCTCCTGCCATGAGATAGCGCGTGTACCGCCGTACGCTTTGGCCACAGCGGCATCAAACACGCGCACGCTGGCGCGCCAGATATCAGGGCCGGTGCCGTCACCTTCAATAAAAGGAATGATGGGGTTGTCGGGAACGTGCAGCGTGTCGTTCGTGCGGGTAATGGCGGCGGGGCTCATGCGGACCTTTCCGGTGTTTTAGGTCACGTCCCTCCAACGTTGGAGAGAACGTCACGGGATCTTCACAGGATCTGTTGAAAACTTTGTGGAAAAGTCTCCCCTGATGCGTGAACTCCCCCGTGTTTGCTGCCGTCGCAGCGATTTGCACCACGGTGGTGCGCCTCACGTGCGCAGACAACACATCATTATAAAGGATCACGCGATCACTATTCACACCAGACATAAAGGATGGGTTCACACACGAGGCATGAAGGGCTGAAGGAAACACCTGGCGCATGGCCTGCACGAGGCCTGAAACAAACCAAGGGTTCACACACGAGGCATGGAGGGCTGAAGGAAATACCTGGCGCATGGCCCGCACGAGGCCTGAACAAACTCCTGGGGTTCGCACACGAGGCATGAAGGGCTGAAGGAAACCAAGTGCTCGGGCCGCCACGCGACCGGAACAAACTCCTGGGGTTCGCACACGAGGCATGAAGGGCTGAAGGAAACCAAGTGCTCGGGCCGTCACGCGGGGCCTCCCGCGGGTGATCCCTGGCTTCACTGACTGGCCGATCTTCCTTCAGTCCTTCACGCTTCGTGTGAACCCAGACTGACCGATCTGCCTGCAGTCCTCCACGCCTCGTGTGACCCCAGACTGACCGATCTGCCTGCAGTCCTCCACGGCTCGTGTGACCCCAGACAGAACGAGGTTCCTTCAGTCCTTCCACGCCTCGTGTGACCCCAGACAGAACGAGGTTCCTTCAGTCCTCCACGCCTCGT